>QHPM01000271.1 GCA_003219095.1 Verrucomicrobiota bacterium | reverse complement strand
CCGCGCAGGGAATCTGTTTCGCGATCGCAAGCAACACCGCCAAGTTTATTGCCGGCTGGCTGATCAAGGAGGGAAGGATTCGTCGCGGTTACATCGGTGTGGCTGGCCAGACTGCGCCGCTCCATCGCCGGGTGGCGCGCTTTTATCGACTGGAAAACGAGAGCGGTGCAATGGTGGTTTCCATTGAAAAAGGGAGTCCAGCGGAACAATCCCGCATTCAGCCCGATGATGTGATCGTCGCGTTCAACGACGAACCGATTGCGAGCGTGCACGATTTGCATAAGAAACTCGTCGGCGACCGGATCGGCACGCCCTGCAAGCTGGCCATCCTCCGGGGCACGGATCAGCTAACGATCTACGTTACGCCGGCGGAAATGCCGGCGTTGCGCGCGCGCTGATTCTTGCCATTGACCGCGGGCTGACGCACGCTCGCCCTGTGAAAGTTCTCGTCATCGGCAGCGGAGGCCGCGAACACGCGCTGGTGTGGAAACTCGCGCAATCGCCTGAGGCTGATTCAATCCGCGCGAACGATCTGCCGAAGCTCGCACGCTTTGCCAAAGAGAATCGGATCGATCTTACCATTGTCGGCCCGGACGACCCGCTCGCCGCCGGCATTGTCGATTTGTTCGAGGCGGAAGGGCTGCGTGTTTTCGGTCCGAACAAAAAAGCGGCGCAGTTAGAAGCTTCGAAGATCTTCGCCAAGGAATTGATGAGCGCAAAAAAAATTCCGACTGCACCGGCGCGAACCTTTTCCTCTAGCGCGGAGGCACTGAATTATTGCGATGAGGTCGCGCTTCCTGTGGTAATCAAGGCCGACGGGCTGGCCCTTGGTAAGGGTGTTGTCGTCGCGCACGATCGTGCGAGCGCACGTCAGGCGGTTTGCTCGATGATGGAAGAGCGCGCCTTCGGCGAGGCTGGCCGGCGCATTATCATGGAAGAATGTCTGCGCGGAAGCGAGTGCTCCGTCCACGCGCTCGTCAGCGGAAAATCCTTTCGCATGCTCGCAACCGCGCGTGACCACAAGCGTGCGCGCGATGGCGACGAAGGTCCGAACACCGGAGGCATGGGCGCAGTCAGTCCGGCCGACAATTGGAATGCAGAGCGCGAGGGAAATTTTATCAGCTCGATCATGCAACCGTTGCTGGATGGACTAACGAGAAATGGAACGATGTTTCGAGGCCTTCTTTTCCCGGGACTGATGATCACGGACGCGGGGTTGCGCGTCCTCGAATTCAATTGCCGATTCGGCGATCCGGAAACGCAGGCCATCTTGCCGCGGATGAAATCGGACTTGCTTCCATTAATGATCGCGACCACTGAAGGCGGGCTCGAAAATGTCGCGATTGAATTTGATTCACGTTTTGCGGTGACGGTGACTATCGCGTCCAGCGGTTATCCCGGAAAATACGAAACCGGGAAAACGATCGAGGGATTGGAAAATGCGGCGCGGTTGCCGGAGGTGCAGATTTTTCATGCCGGAACGAAACGGCAGGATGGAAAGACCGTGACATCGGGCGGGCGTGTGCTCGCAGTGACAGCGCTGGGTGATTCGGTCCCACAAGCACGCGAACGCGCTTACGCTGCCATTAACAAGATTCATTTCGAAGGCTGCCATTTCCGGCGCGATATTGCCCTGCGCCCACCTCACGCATAGAATCTGCGCCCGTCCGATGAAAAGAAAAACAATTGTCGTTGGCGCGCTACTGGCCGGAATCGCATCTGCGATTTTTGCGCAAACGCCGAGCTCGTCGGCGCAACCGAGCCCGTCGGCTGACACGAAAACGACGGTCGATTCCCTTGCCCCCGCGGAAATCGACGAAACAATTCGCGCGTTGAAATCGAATTTCGTCGATCCGAATGCGCTCAAGGACCAGGAGATCAATCGGGCCACGCTGGAGGGTTTGCTCACGCGTTTGCACGGCGGGGCGATTCACATCGGCTACGTCCGGATCGGATCGCTTACCAACGACAACCTGCGCGCCATGGAGAAAGCGCTGACGGATTTTACCTCGAAAAAGGTGGATGCGCTGGTAATCGATTTGCGCGCCACAGGCTCTAACGATTTCGATATCGCCGCAGAAACGACGAAACGTTTCGTGGCAAAGGGCAAAACGTTATGGAGTCTGCGCAAGACGGCGGCGCATCAGGATCGTGCATTCACAAATGATCGCGATCCGGTTTTTCAGGGAACCATCATGGTGTTGATCGACGGCGAAACTTCCGGGCCGGCCGAAGCGATGGCGGCGGCATTGAAAGCACACGGACAAGCATTGTTGATCGGGCAACCGAGTGCGGGCCGCGCGGTGGAGTATTCCGATTTCCCGCTTTTGAGCGGAAAAATCCTGCGGATCGCGGTCGGCGAAGTCGTCGGCCCGAATGGCCAATCGCTTTTCCCAGGAGGAGTGAGACCGGATTTGCCGGTGGAATTGTTGCTTGCGCAAAAACGTCAAATCTTTGCCCTGAGCCTACAACGCGGCCTAACGACTTTTGTATTCGAAGGCGAACGCCCGCATTTTAACGAAGCTGCCCTCATCGCCGGGACAAATCCCGAGCTCGATATCCGGCAGCAGCGGCGCAATCCGGAGGAAAATCTGCATGACGCGGTATTGCAGCGCGCGGTGGACGTGATTACTTCGCTGGCTGTTTTTCAAAAACATTAACGTGGAAACGCTCGAGCAACGCCTCGGCTACCAGTTTCGCAATCCAGCTCTGCTCAAGGAGGCGCTGATCCATCCCAGTCTCGGCCACGAAAAACAGCGCTATCATGAAGACAACCAACGCTTGGAATTTTTGGGCGATGCTGTTCTTCAACTTGTGGTAACGGAATACCTCTACGCTCATTTCCCGGGAGAACAGGAAGGCCGGTTAACGAAATTGCGCGCCCGTTTGGTTTCGCGAGACGCGCTCAAGGCGCACGCCCAGGCGCTCGAGCTCGGCCGGCATTTGTTGATGGGGCGAGGCGAGGAAGCAAGCGGCGGCCGTGTCCGTGCTTCTACCCTGGCCGACGCCTTTGAAGCGATCGTGGGCGCGATTTATCTCGACAGCGATTTCGCTACCGCGCGCGGCTTTGTTTTACGCGAAGCGCGTGCTGCCCTCGAGCACGTGCGAGAAGAACCGATCGACATCAATCCCAAGGGCCAGCTCCAGGAAATTTTGCAAAGCATCGCTATGCACGGCCCGACTTATGAAGTTCTTTCGGCGACCGGGCCCGAACACGCCAAAACCTTTGTGGTGGAGGTGCGCTGGGAAGGAATTGTGCTTGGGCATGGGACCGGCCTGAGCAAGCAGGCGGCGGAAGTTGAGGCAGCAAGTGATGCTCTCGAAAACAAACTTTGGGAGAAGAAATAATCGCTCGCGCATGTCATCCTGAGCCGCGAAATGGCGAAGGATCTCTCATTGCTAGAGAAACGCTCTTCGCTCGTGATGTCCCTCATCGTCTGCGCGATTCGCGATGATGCGGCAGCGCTCGAGATGACCCGCTAAGTTCACATGTTGAGCGCGAAAATCTTCTTACGGCCAGATTTCCAAACGAAATGCGAACGAATGGCGGATGAGACAAATCTTTTCGCCGTCGCGATTGCGCGGGGGAGCTCCACGCCCTTCGCTAACTCCGCCGTAATCGCCGCCGAATAAGTGCAGCCGGTTCCGTGCGTTTTCACGCCTGCTAGGAACCGAGCCGAAAATTCTTGGGTGCGATTTCCGGAAGACAATATGTCAATTGCTCGCCGTCCGCGGAGATGACCACCCTTTAAAAGGACCGCCGTGCCATACTTTTTCGCCAATGTTCTCGCGGCGCAATGCATCATGGCCAAATCTCGAATCGGATCGCCCAGCAATCGTGCCGCTTCATCCAAATTCGGCGTG
This sequence comes from Verrucomicrobiota bacterium, assembly GCA_003219095.1. Lineage (GTDB taxonomy): Bacteria > Verrucomicrobiota > Verrucomicrobiia > Chthoniobacterales > UBA10450 > AV69. The sequence goes on along the minus strand of QHPM01000271.1, from coordinate 1,006 downwards.
ATTAAGGTTGCGAGCGGAAATAGTTTGCGCTCGTAAATCCGGATTGCCTCGGGCTCAAGCAAGACGTCGCCACTTGTCGCGATTATTACTGGGTCGATCACCAATCGCCGTTTCTTCGCTTTGCGTAAACTCCGCGCCACCTGGGCAACGATTTCTCCGTTGCAAAGCAGGCCGGTCTTAATCGCAGCGACCGGGAAATTTTTCAGCAAGAGCTCGATTTGTTCGCGCACGATTTCCGGATCGGCCGGCTGAATGCGCGAAACTTTCCCTGGGGTTTCCGCGACGATGCAGGTGATTGCGGTAAGTCCGTAGACATCGAGCGCGGTGAACGTTTTCAGGTCCGCTTGCGCACCAGCGCCAGAGCTACTGTCCGATCCGGCTATAGTGAGAGCGACGCGAACGTTTGCTGTTTGATGTTTGATGTTTGATTTGATGCAGCTTTACCCTGCGCGGCTCGACTTGCAGGGCAACCGCGCCGGTCGCCGGTTTTCACCGATGGCAGGCGACGCGCCTGCCCTACAGGTTAACAACGATCTCTTAGAGCCTGTTAGGAAGTGCGTAGGTTTACAGTTCTAGCAAGGCGTGTTGCACCGCTCACGCGCCGTCGCTGCCGATCGCCTCGACCGGGCAACCTTCCATCGCCTCTTTGCAGAGAGTTTCTTCCTCGGGCGATTCGGGTTGCTTGTATACGTAGGAATGCCCGCCATCATCGTTGCGACGGAAGTTCGCGGGCGCTGTCTCACGGCAAAGATCGCAATCGATGCACTGGTCATCGACGTAGAACTTTCCTTCAACATTCTCGGGGTATTTATTTGCGGCATCGGCCATTTTTTATTGCTGGTAAAAACGTCGTGGAACGTAGGATGAATCGAAATTGACGCAATGGGCTTTTTACCACGCGCAACCGCACCCAATCTTGAGCGCGAAGAGAGTGTAACATGAGTCCGCGCTCGAAAACAGCAGTTCGCCGGACGCTGCGCGCCTTTGCGCTGGAACTCCTAATCTA
>QHPM01000270.1 GCA_003219095.1 Verrucomicrobiota bacterium | reverse complement strand
GGTGGCATTTGCCACGCAACATTTACGGCGGCCTCACACTCGGCGGGTGGGCGCCATTTAGTTTTCACAAGTTAACATTGCGGTGTTTGGCGGAGGCGACGGCAAATTGTCGCCTCCGTTTTTTTTTGTCGAATCGGATGGCGCAGTGTTGCAAACGATCCCGCGTCACGCGTAATCTTGCGCCCGCTTATGTTCGCGCTTCAACCGGAAATGAAAATATTTAGCGGTTCGGCCAACCGCGATCTGGCTCAGCGCATTTGCACTTACATTGGGGTGCCACTCGGCCAAGCCACGATCAGTGCATTTCCCGACGGCGAGACCTACGTCAAAATCGAGGAGAACATTCGTGGGCGCGATGTTTTTATTATTCAGCCGACTTGTCCGCCGACCAACGATCATTTGATGGAGTTGCTTATCATGGTGGATGCGGCGCGACGAGCGAGTGCCGATCGCATCACCGCGGTGATCCCATTTTTTGGATATGCACGACAGGATCGAAAAGATAAACCGCGTGTTCCAATAACAGCCAAGCTCATCGCCAATCTGCTAGTGGCAGCAGGTGTTCATCGCGTGTTGACGATGGATCTCCATGCGCAGCAGGTGCAGGGATTTTTCGATATCCCGGTCGATCACCTCTATTCCATGCCGGTATTGATCAAATATCTTCGGCAAAAATTGACGCGGCAAACTGTGATCGTGTCGCCAGATGTAGGTGGATTGAAGATGGCGTCCGCCTACTCGCAAGCGCTCGGCGCTGGCCTGGCGATCGTGGCAAAACAACGCAAGAGTGCCACTGAAACCCAGGCGTTGTATGTCATCGGTGAAGTGGAGGGCTGTGATATTTTGCTGGCCGACGATTTGACCGAAACGGCGGGCACACTCACTTCAGCGGCGACAATTTTAAAGAAACATGGCGCACTTGATATTTATGCGGCGGTTGCGCATGCCGTGCTAGTGGATGTCGCTATCCCGCGGTTGCAAAAATCCGAAATTAAGGAATTAGTAACGACCAACAGCACGCCGGTACGCGCGATCGAAGGTTTTCCGGTCGAGGTGCAGTGCGTTTCGGAACTTCTCGGCGAAGGGATGAAGCGAATCCACAATGATGAATCGGTTTCGTCGCTGTTCAAAATCGATAATGGCAAAGGTTAAATATGGCTAAGCAAGTAAAACTGGCAGCGGAGCGCCGCGAAATGACCGGCCGTTCGGCGATGCGCAAATTAAAGGGACGCGGAATAATTCCGGCCATTGTCTACGGCGGCAAGGATAAGCCGCAGCCGCTGCAGGTCTCGCGTCGCGACATCAACGTGATGCTCAGTCACGCTTCCGGGGAAAACATTCTGGTAGAACTTGAGATCGCCGGCGAGAAGAGTTCGCGGATGGCGATGATCCAGGAAATTCAACATTCCCCCGTGGGCGGTGATGTCTTGCACGTCGATTTCCATGCGGTTTCGATGGACGAGAAAATCGAGGCTGATATCCCGCTCGAGGCCACGGGCATAGCCAATGGAGTGAAGAATTTTGGTGGATTGCTCGAGCAAAACTTGCGCGTTTTGGCGGTGGAATGTTTGCCGCGCGATCTGCCGGATAAAATTACGGTGGACGTTTCCGCGTTGAACATTGGCGATTCGATTCATGTTCGCGACATCCAGTTGCCCAGCGGCGTAGCGGCGAAAACGCCAATCGATCTTACTGCGTTCTCCGTGCTTGCCCCGGTCGTGGAAGAGGAGCCGGTAGCGGCGGTGGCAGAAGTGGCAGCTGGGCCGGAAGTAATCAAGGAAAAGAAAGAGGAAGGCGAAGCAGCGCCGGCGGCGGCCGGCGCAGCGAAACCTGCCGCTCCAGCTGCCAAAGAGAAGGAAGCCAAGAAGTAATCCTATTTTGGGATTTCAGAATCCGCTAAAAACGCCAAATGACGCCAAAAGAATTGGTAAGCTGTCTATCTATTTTTTTAGCGTCATTTAGCGTGTCCAGCGATTAATTCTCACTGCAGCTTTTTCACAGTGTGGAAGAACAGATTCCGCAGATTCGTTTGATTGCGGGCTTGGGGAATCCCGGACCAGAATATGCGGGCACGCGCCACAACATCGGTTTCATGATGGTCGATCACGTTGCCGCGCAGTTTGGGGCAACCTGGGAGAAATCGGCGAAGTGGGAAGCGCTCACCTCGAAACACGGCGATATTTTGTTGGCGAAACCGATGAGTTTTATGAATCGCAGCGGTTATCCTCTTGTTGCTATCGCGCAGTTCTACAAAATTGCGACGTCGGAGATTCTAGTCGTGCTGGATGATCTGGCCCTGCCGCTCGGCCGCATTCGGATTCGGCCCAGTGGTGGCACCGGTGGCCATAACGGGTTGGAGTCAATTATCATGCAATTTGGAACAGAGGAAATTCCGCGGCTGCGCATCGGGATTGGCGCAGCGCCGGCGGAAGGGTCGGTCGACTACGTGCTTGGTCGGTTTTTCGAGGAAGAACGACCGCTGGTGAAGTCGGCAATCGAACGCGGTGTCGAAGCGATTAAATGCGCCGTTGACAATGGCGTCGTTTTCGCGATGAACACGTTCAACAAAATTCAAGAACCATGAATCGTTACGAAGCGCTGCTCGTGCTCAATACCCAGGGGAAAGACGACACGCTGAAAGAAGTGGTCGACCGGCTGGAATCGGAGTTTGAAAAAGAAGGGGCGAAGATCGAGCAAGTGCAAAAGATGGATAAACGGCAATTTTCCTACGTCGCCGGCGAACTGGACGCGGGGCACTATGTAAATTTCGTTTTCAATGCCGATCCGCAACTGATTGCGAAACTGCGGGCGAAATTCAAACTCGATCCCGAGGTTTATCGCCAGCATTTTCAACGGCTGAAGCCAAAAAGTGAAAAGCCACCGAAAAAGGTCGCGGCCGAATAATAACTTCGCTAAAACAAGGCATGGCGAGTTTTAATAAAGTCATTCTGCTTGGAAATCTGACCCGCGATCCCGAAGTGCGTTATACGCCAAAGGGAAGCGCAGTGGCGGATCTTGGAATTGCGGTGAATCGGCAATACACGTTGGAGAACGGCGAGAAGCGCGAGGAGGTCACATTTGTGGATGTCACTTTCTGGGGACGCACGGCGGAAGTCGCCGGTGAGTATCTGAAAAAAGGGCGGCCGGTTTTTATAGAGGGCCTACTGCAGCTCGACACCTGGGACGACAAACAGTCGGGCCAAAAGCGGAGCAAGCTGAAGGTAATCGGCGAAACGATGCAAATGCTGGGAAGTCCTCGCAGCGGTGGTGCTGCGAATGGCGGCGATGAGAGTGATCGCGCTGCCCGCGTTGGCAAACCAAGTGCACCGCCGAAATCCGCTGCCCCGGCTGAGGCGGACGAAGACGAAATTCCGTTTTGATTAACGGGGTGTCCGCCGTGTAGTGCCAAGGCAGGGGCGATTGACCTCAATCGCCCGCTGACACAACATGAATTCCACCGAAGCGTGTATTGCGCTTAACATGTTGCCGACGATGGGCCCGGTGCGATTGCGCAAGCTTCTCGAAGTCTTTCGTCAACCCGAGCGCGTCCTCGCAGCCAGGCGTGAAGAATTGCGCAGAATTGAAGGAATTGGAAGCGAAGTCGCGGAACAGATTTCGAAGTGGGAATCGATTGTCGATCTGACGGCGGAGCTAAAAAAGATTTCCGATTTTGGCGCAAACGTGATTACCGAGGAATCGCCGCTGT
>QHPM01000269.1 GCA_003219095.1 Verrucomicrobiota bacterium | reverse complement strand
GAAATCACGCGTGCATCCTGCAAAGGCCGAACGCACGGTTCCGTCCGGCAATAAAACCAGCCCGGCGGTTTCAATCAAATCGTCGGCCGAAATGATGCGCGCGCCCACCACGCCAATCTTCGGATTCGACAATTGTTCCGCCATTGCCGTCAACCAATTCCGATCGAATGGCTCAAGATCAGAATCGAGAAATACCAAGTATTCTCCAGTCGCTTCCTTAAGATCTGCGACGATTTCAAAATTCGGAAAATCCGTTTTCGCGCGAATCCGATCGACATCGCCGACCGTGGCCTCGGCGCCATTAAAAATGACTGAAATCTTGGCCGCCCTGGCCTCGCGTCGAACGCGATAAAGATGGGTTTCCCAGTCAATCGTCACGCGCGCATTTTGCTGCCGCCGCGCCAAATGCTCTTCAATGGCGCGCCGGCCCGCTTCCAGTGCGCCCGGTTTGCGCCGGATGTTATGCGCGGTCGATTCGGCCGTCCGCCGCCAATGATAAAGCACTCGCGAAAGATGACGGATGCGGTCCGTTTTTTCTGAAATGCGCAGGAGCAAATCGTAATCCTGCGCCCCATCAAACTCGCTGCGAAATCCGGCGCGCGCCAGATCACGCCGTACGATTATGAAATGCCCCAGGTAATCATGTGTGCAAAAAAATTCCGGCGCCCAATCCGGTTTCAACAGCGGTGCCGCCAATTTCCCGTCCACGATTTTGTCTTCGTCGGAATAAATCACATCGGCTTCCCGATCGATTTGCAAAAGCTCAAGCGCGCGAAACAAGGCATCTGGTTCGAGCAGATCATCGTGATCGAGGAGCCCGATCCAGTCGCCGCGCGCGCGCGCAAGCGCTGTGTTTAAGGCCGAGGAAATTCCAGCGTGATCCTGAAAGCCGGTTTGAATCCGGGTATCATGTTGCCCCAAGTTTTCCAGCAGCGTGCGTAGATGCGGATCACTTGAGCCATCATCAATTAAAATCAGCTCCCAATTTTCGTAAGCTTGCGCAATGACCGATTCGATCGCGCCCGTCAGAAATTTCTCATCAGGCTTAAACGTTGGCGTCAGAATCGAAATAAGCGGCCGATAAGAAAAAGTTCGCGATTGCTCGCGCAGCTTCGCGGCCTCCCCCGCGGAAACGCGATGCCGCGCAAACCATTGGCCGTATTCGTCTTGCTCAATGGCCTCCGTTGATTGCCCCCGCCGGAACAATCGGAACGGCGCGGAAAGAATTTTTGCCACTCGCCCTTCGGCGCTGCGGCGCAAGCGACGATGTTCCCCGCGCAACAGTTGCAAGTCGCGTTTCACATCTTTCAAACGCAACAGCTCTTCCTCCAACCGCGCGATGTGCGCTTCAGCTGCTCGTAAGTCCTCGCCGTTCACTGGCACAGTATATTGATTGATGCCGCGGGCGGGCAAACGTAGCATGCCCGGCCGAATTCATGTTCGATTATCCCGTTTATCTTTTTTACCGGGCGGGAACAGATTTGCTCACTTTGTTGCCGCTGCCGTTCGTATTCGCGATGGGGCAAACCGGCGGCGCCATTGCCTGGCTATTCCTGCCGCACTACCGAAGGCTGGCTCTGCACAATGTCCGTATCGCTTTCGGCGACGAACTTTCCGAAAAACAGATGCGTCGGATCGTGTCCCGGCATTTTCGATGGCTGGGAGCGAATTTGCTTTGCAGCGTGAAGTTCACCCGAATGCCGATGGAAAAAATTCTGGAGCGCGTGCGCCTGGAAAACTTCGATTACATCGAAAATTTTTTCCGGCAAAAGCAGCCGTTCGTCGTGTTCCTGAGTCATATCGGCTCCTGGGAGTTTTGCACCCGATTGTTTCCGCATTTCTCGCGCGGGCAGCGGACCGCGACCGTTTATCAACGCATTCGCAATCCGCACATCGATCGGCACGTTCGTGAAGCCCGCAGTCGATTTGGCGTGGAAGTCTTTGAGCGCAGCGAAGGTTTCGGCAAAGCGATTGAGCTGCTGCGCAGTGGCGGGGTTATCGGCATTCTGATGGACCAACACGCCGGCGACGGCGGCCTCTGGACGCCTTTCTTTGGCAGACTCGCCTCGACCACACCATTGCCCGCATTGCTGGCGCGGCGGTCTCGCGCCAGGCTGGTCGGATTTGCCATTCACACCGAAGGTTTCGCGCGCTGGCGCGCAGTTGCGGAAACGCCAATCGAAGATACTGGCGAATCGATTGAATCACTGACCGCGCGTGGCAATGAAATCTTGGAAAAGCAAGTGCGCCGCGGGCCGGAAGATTGGTTTTGGGTACACAATCGCTGGAAAACCCCGCGGCCAAATTTTCTCCTCGCGAAATATAAGCGAGGGATCTTTTTGCCGGAGAACACCCAGCTGAAGCCATTCCGCATTTTGATTCGGAGCAGCAATTGGCTGGGTGACGCCGTCATGAGCGTCCCGGCGGTACGCGCGATCAAGAGTGGACGCCCAGACGCTCACGTGACCATGGCCGTCCCGGAAAAACTTGCAGCGCTCTGGAAAATTGTGCCTGAAGTCGATGAAATTATTGCTTTGACGTCGAAATCTGTTTTCGCGGCGGCGCGCTTGTTTCGCCAAAAGCCGGCGTTCGATGTCGCCATTCTTTTTCCCAATTCATTGCGCAGCGCGCTAGAAGTTTTCCTGGCTCGCATCCCGCGGCGGGTTGGTTTTGCCGGGCATTGGCGTCGCTGGCTGCTGAATCAACGACCGCGGGAGACCGTCCCCCGTGGCATCGTTCATCAGACCTACAGGTATCTGGAATTGGCGAGTACGATGGGAGCAAAAGCAAAGCCGCAATTTCCCGCTGCCAATCCGATTAATGGCCGTCGCGATCCACTCAAATTCGCCCTTTGTCCCGGCGCGGAATATGGCCCGGCGAAACGATGGCCGCGTTTCGCGGAAGTGGCACAGGAAATTGCCTCGCGATTGCCGGTGCAATGGATTCTCTTCGGCACGACCAGCGATGCCGCAGTCGGCGCAAAGGTTGCGAAGGCGCTGAGCGAAAAGTGCATCAATCGTATCGGGCAGACGACCCTCGAAGAGTTGATCGATGAGCTGCGTGATTGCGATCTATTGCTTACTAACGACACCGGGACAATGCATCTGGCTGCCTTGCTGCGGGTCCCCACCGTCTCGATTTTTGGATCGACCGAACCGCTGCGCACCGGCCCGCTCGGCCGGGGGCATCGCATTTTTCGGCATCATGTCG
>QHPM01000268.1 GCA_003219095.1 Verrucomicrobiota bacterium | reverse complement strand
TTGATATCGAAGTTTGCCTTCGCTCCCAGCGGGACCGGCCGGAAGTTTTTGCTGAGCGCAGATTTTTTTAATGCCTCAAGGTCGCGTCCGGAATCAGCGAGCAATTTCTTGGCGACATCGAGAGTGATCCAGGAACGCACCGAAATTGCGCCTGCGTTCTTATCCGACGTCTCGAGCTCGAAATTTTCCTTCGACCAACTTGTGCGCACGACCGAATACGGATAGGCCGCCGGCCCGGTCTCATGAATAATGATGGCCGCGGCTGCCCCTTTCTGCGCTGCAATTTCATATTTGTAGGTCCAGCGTCCGTAATAAGTCATGGCGCGGCCGCCGAACATCTTCTCGTCCAGTTTTGTCGGATCATCCGGATCGGGAATTGGCGGATCGTTGATCAACATCAGAAGTGTTTTTCCACGCACATCGACGTCTTTGTAATCATCCCAGCTGTATTCGGGCGCGACGATGCCGTAACCGACAAAAACGATATCTGAGTTTTCAACCTTGATCTCATTCTGCAATCGCGCCGACGACGCGACGTAATCATCCGGATAATTCAGGGTGGTCGTTTTCCCGCCGACGGCGAAGGACGCGCTCGGCGCCGTTTTGATTCCCGCGAGTGGAATTTCCTGAAAGTAACTGCCGTCTGGATTTCCCGGACTTAATCCGATCTGCTTAAATTGGTCGCTGATGTATTTGATTGAAAGCTCTTCGCCTTTCGATCCCGGGGCGCGGCCTTCGAATTCATCCGAGGCCAGCATCTTGATATGCGCGAGCAATCCATCCGGTGTGATCGCATCGAGGGCTGGTTTGAGCCGTTCCGTTTCAGGATCAGCCGCGAATGTGCTCTTCAAAAGACTTAGGGTAATGAGACAAACCAAGAGTTTCATGTCAGGTCCAGTTGATGTTCTGTAACGACGGGCCGCGCGTGTGCAACTCTACGGCAAACAAGCCCTGCTGGGTCATCCCGAGCGAAAGCCGAGGGATCCCGTGGCGTTACCTTAGAGCTTTCGCAGCGGGGTCCCTCGACCGCGCTCGAGGTGACGTATTATGATGATGGCGCAGTCGGCGCACTCGCGCCATCGATGCCGATTTTTTTCAAAAATGGCTGCACCGACTGTTTGCGTCCGAGGAATTTTTCAATCGATTCGTTAACATCGCGCGAATCGCCCATGGCGTAAATTTCGTTGCGTAATCGTACTCCGGCTTGCTGATCAAAGTACCCTTCGGGGGCGCTTTCAAAGACGGTAGCCATGTCCGCGGCGATCGCATCGGCCCAGGCGTAACCGTAATAGCCGGCATCGTAGCCGTTGAGATGTCCGAAGTAGGAAACAAAGGTCGTGCTGGGATCAATCGGCAAGAAAACTTTTTCCAGAATCGGATTGGAAATAGCGACGCAATCATACGGCGCATTCTCGGCGTGTGGTCCGTGCAAGGCGAGATCAAGCGAAGCAAAGGCAAATTGCCGCCGGTAAAACACCCCCGCCGTCGCAAGCTTGGCGTCCTTCATTTTTTGAATAGTCGCGGCCGGAATTTTCTTGGATGGATCGCGGTAATTCGCGGCGAAAGAATCGAGCACGTTCTTATCCCAGACCCAGTTTTGCAGCATTTGCGAGGGGGCCTCGACGAAATCAGTCGGGACATGTGTGCCGGCGAAGCGCGCGTATTTGGCGTGCGTCGTGATGGTATGCAGGACGTGACCAAATTCGTGGAATAGCGTTTCCACTTCGCTGTGGCTCAGCAATGATGGCTTGTCCGCCGTCGCCGGTGGGAAGTTGCAGAGCAACGTCACCGTTGGTCGCTGATATTTTCCGTCCGGCAGAAGCTTGCCGCCGATAATTTCGAATTCGGCGAAGTGATTAAACTTCCCGTCGCGCGGAAACATATCGAGGTAGAACAAGCCCAATGGTTCACCACTGGTCGCGTCGCTCACGGCCCAAAGCTGGAGATCGTCGATCCATTTATAGGGGACCGCGACTTGTTCGAACTTCAGACCAAAAATCCGCTGGTAGATGGCAAACATTCCATCGAGCACTTTCTGGAAGGGAAAAAAATTCCGCAGCGCCTCGGCATCGACCGCGAATTTCTGTTTCTTGAGTTGGTTTTGGTAATAACGCCAATCCCAAACGTTGATCCGCGGCGCGGTGAAAACCCCATCGCCTTGCGGTTGGACGTCAAGTTGTTTCATTTTCTGAAGTTCGGCTAACTCCGCCGCGAACTTCGGCTCAATGCCCGCCACCAGATCGTCGATGTATTTCTGCGCAGCGGCGCCCGTTTTCGCCATCCGCGGTTCGGTTTGGAAATCATCCCACGATTTGTAGCCGAGCCGGAGCGCAATCTTATTGCGCAAGGTCAGCATCTGATTCAGTACCGGCACATTCTTATCTTTCGCCAGCGTCTCGCGCGCGATGTAAAGTTTTCTCCGCGTCGCTTCGCTCTTCGCGTTTTCTTCCACGGCGTTGTACTGCCAGGTGACATTGGCCAGCACGCTGTAGGCATCGTCACCGGTTTTGATTCCGGGCTTCGTGAAAAAATCCTCCGGCAGTCCCTCCAGCTCGGCTTTGGTGAAAACGACCGGGCGCTTGGTATTGGCGATGTTGCTGTCAAAATCGGTGCCGAGCCGGGCCAATTGCTTGCGCCATTGCTCGACCTCCTTACGCTTCGCCGGCGGCAAGGCGAGACCGGCCCGGCGATAATCGCGCATCGTTTCGTCGAGCAATTTTTTGTCCTCGCCGCTAAGTTGCGGGTTGGTGTCGGCGAAAGCCTTGATCGATTTGTAAACGTCCTCGCGATAATCAACGCCGACAACCCAATCGTTCAGCGTTTTGACCGCGTTCTCCGCCGCCGCGCGCATTTTCGCATCGGTATTCGCTTGCTTGATGATAGTGGCCTTGTTTTGGACGTTGCTGGCTTCGTAAGCGAGGTCATCGAGGGCGATAACGGTATTTTGAAAGGTCACCTTTTTCGGATCGAGCTTGCCGATTGTATCCAGCGCGGCATTGCCTTTTTTGATTGCCTCCCTGGCTGACGTTTCAACCGCTTCGGGCGTTTGCTGCCAATCAGGAATGGTCAGCTGTGAGTTTGCCTTGGCGGCCGCATCACGATAACTATCG
>QHPM01000066.1 GCA_003219095.1 Verrucomicrobiota bacterium | reverse complement strand
AATCTTTCCGCGCTCCGTGTCAGCGACAAATAAATTGCCCCGGACATCAAAGGCGAGCGCATCGGCGAAAAATCCGCTGACAAATAGCGATTCGGTGCCGGTGGGCGTAAACTTGTCGATTTCCTTATGGCTTAACTGGCCGCTGTATAAGTCCCCAGGATTCGCGCGTAGATCAAATGGCCCAATACCTAAAAGAACCGCAGCCAGAAACGACGATGCGACACTCAAGTTTTTCATAAATTTAATTCCTTGATTAGAGCGACTAAAAAAAGAGAAAACTGCCCCTCGTCTAGACTATTTACCTTAAGTCAAGAAAAAGGTTATCCAAGACAAAATCGATGGTCAACATAGCTTCGGGCGTGCCGGTCTCGGGTTCATTCGCCGGAACCCAAATCGATTAAGCCCTTCATCCCTTACGCAATAATCCTAAATACCGCATCCGCCCTTGACCAATTGAACCCGATCAAAAAAGCGGGTAGGGTCAGTGTGCCCCACCCGCTTTTGGCGTGATTGTTGTTCTTAAGCTGTTGCGAGCTTTCTGCGCAGGCCTTCTACCGCGAGCAACCCAATTCCCAACAGCGCTAAAGCTGAGCCACCATCCGGAGTGGTGGGTACCGCCGTATTGGAGGGCTGAAGGATTGCGAAAGTTAAATGGGTACCGGTCGCTTCCAAGGCGAAGATAGCCTCGGTATCCTCAAACCCGGTGATATGAGCGATGCCATCTCCCATCAAATTGAGGCCACTAGGTTTTCCGACGCCTCCGTCATGGAACGAAGCGACTGACAAGCTGAGCAGATCAAACGAGTAGGTGACCGCGGTCGAACCGGTGCCCACCGTGAAAGTCCATAGGGGCGTATTTGTGGAGGTTAATCCACCACCGTTCTGAAACGTGATTGGGGTAAAGTTTACATCTGTAGGGATTGGTACTGTATTATAGTCATCGGTCCCGAAATTCACGCTCAAAGGATTATTGAAATTGAGGGTGAAGCTGCCGCCACCATTGTTTACGATACTACCTCCAGGACCGCCAGGGTGGTTCGTGGCACTAGTGAAACCGACCGTTCCATTTATCTGCGTGGCTTGCGCCGCGCCAAGTCCCAAAGCGGTTGCGGCCACGATTGCCAGAATAATTTTCGTGGTTTTCATACTTTTCATAGTTTTCCTATCGGTTAACAGTTTAATTAAAAGAATAAGCCAGGACCTTTTCGCATCCGGAAGCCAAACTGTAAGGAAGACCGACAGGTCTAAGGTATTCCGCTACTCATCCGACCGCAATCTCCTGAGGTTGAGCCTCTTTTGTAATTGTCTATTATGATTAAATAATCCGACGTTTGTCGGTTTCCTACCGCTTTTGCTCAGCCGCTTGATCCAGTTCGACGATCGCGTCTTTAGCCTGCTTCGCTAGGTCATCCGAAATACCGCCTGCGAGAGCTTGATCGAGAACCCGTCGCGCCTCACTCTTATGCCCCAGTTGAAGATGCGCCATTCCCAAAAGAAAAAGCGATTTCCCGTCCAAGGCCTTTTTGGCTTCGCTCTGCTCAAACATTTGCACGGCGCGCGAATATTCTTTCCGTTGAAAACTTAATGCGCCCAAGATTTTTGCCAGTTCCGGATCGTCGCCGAGCGTGCGCCGGGCTTTACTCGCGAGATCATAAGCTTTGCCAGCGTTTGCAGGCTCATTTGCGTAGATTGAAGCCAGGCGTTTCTGCGCTGGAGCAAAATCCGGCCATTTCTGGAGAATAGTGTTATAAATCGTGATGGCTCGTGCGGTATCCCCTTTTTGTAATTGGATCGCTGCTCTTGCCATTAGCGCCGGAGTATAATCAGGCTGCATGGTCAGCGTTTTCGTCACCTCACTGTCAGCCTCCGCCGGGACCGCGTTGCTGGAATCAAAAGCGGTCATCGAGAGAAACAGGGCGGAATCAGTACGGTCGGCGCCTGCGGCGCCATTTGCCACGCGTCGCATCGCGTCTTGAGCCTCGTTAGTCTTACCAGTAGCGTACGCAGCCCAGGCGAAGTCTCGCGCTACCGCGGGATCATCGGACAGTGCGCGGCTGCTCTCCTGCAGCAGACTGTAGGCCCAGGGAAAATTGCCCGCCTGAAAGGCGACGTGCCCCAATGTCGCGGTCACATGTGGATCGGTGGGTGCCAGGGCGCGCGCCTTTTTCGCATACTCCAGCGCCTTGGCATTGTTCTTAAGCGAGCCGGCATTTAATTGTGCTAATGCCAGCGCAGCTTCGACCAACTTCGGATTCGCCTGGAGAGCGTGCTCATAGGTTTCTGCTGCTTTAGATGTGGAGCCTTCCTTGGCATAGGCCGCGCCCAGTCGCATCAGGGCAACAGGATCATTCGGTTTCTCGCTGGCAAATTTTTCCAGATCGGCGAGCGACATGGTACCACTTTGCGAAAGCGAACTCAGCCGGCTTTTCGCTTCGTCCTTCCCCGCGAAATCACGAGGCGATGCCACGGCCTTTTCCAACGCCACCCGAGCCTCCTCCGATCGGCCCATCATATAGTTGGCCATTCCAAGGTGGAATTGAATCTCACCATTCTCGGGCGCTTGAGCTGCGCTTTGAGCCAATAATTCGGCCGCCTCCTGGTATTTCCCCTGCCGGTATAGTACCCATCCATAGGTGTCGATGACGCTTGGCTCGGACGGCTGCAGCTCATGCGCCTTACGGGCGAGCTCAGCGGCTCGGTCAAGATTCGAGAGCTTCTCGCTGTAAATGTAAGCGAGATTATTTAGGGCGGGGATCAAGTTCGGATCCACCGCCAGAGCCTTCTCGTAGCTATCCTTTACTTTGGCGAAATCGCCCATTTGCGTATAGATGATTCCCGAAGTCAAAAGCGCCGGCACATATCGCGGATTCTTCGCCAGGACGATATTGAGCTCCTTCAGCGCTTCCGGCAGCCGGCTCGTTTGGACGTAAATCGCGACGAGAAGGTTGTAGGCGACACCCAGGTTCGGATCGAGTTCAATTGCTTTTTTCAGCGCATTCTCGGCCGCCGGAAGATTTTTTTCCATCACGTAACTTCGTCCGTGAATATAATAGGCGGGAGATGATTGCGGGTGCTTTTGCAGGACAACGTCCGCCCTTCGATGTACTGCGGCAAAATCGTTCGCCTGAAGGTCAAGATCCGCTAGCTGATCCATCGCAAGTGCATTCTCGGGATCCAGTTCAAGGGTCTTCTCGAAAGCTTTCCGCGCTTCGTCGTTTTTGCTTTGTCGCCTGAGCAGTACTCCGAGGAGGATGTAGGCTTGCGGACTATCTGGTGTCTTCTGGACCTGATCGCGAAAAAGCGCGGTTGCGTCTTCCGATCGACCTGCCGCCTGATAAGCATCGGCAAGGAGCGTCCTCACTTGAATGAGATCGGGTCTAAGCTTCAGTGCAGATTCCAGCGGTCCGATAACAGATTTTGCGTCGCCAGCCCGAAGACGCAGTTGGGCGAGCAGGATGATAGGCTCGACGTAGTTAGGCGCGATGGCAACCGCCTGGTCCAACTCGGCGATCGCCTGATTCGTATCCTTCGCCTGAAGGTAGGCCAGCGCGAGCTGGTACTTAACTACGGCATTATTGGGGTATGTCTTGACGACGTTCTGAAGTATTCCGGTTGCCTGTTTTAATTCCCCTTTGCCAATTAATGCCTGTGCCTGCGCGACTCGACCTTCGATGTTATCCGGATCCCGACTAAAGACATTTTGTAATAAGGTGATTACTTCATCGTACTTTTTCTCTGCTTGTGCGATCTTAGCTTGAAGAATCCATGCGCCTACGAAATCGCGTGCCCGTGCGGTAAGATCCTGAAGATATTTCTTCGCTTCTTCGGTGTTCCCTTTGCGAATCTTGAACTCGGCATAAGTCAAACGCTCGTTCGATCGAACGGGGCTGAGTTCCGCAGCGGCCTTAAGCTCTTCTTCGGCCCGCGCCTCATCTTTCTTGGCCACGGCCAGCACTGCCATCGCGACACGTGCCTCCAGGCATTTCGGGTCCGCGGAAATCGCGTGATTCAAAAGAGCCTCAGCTTTTAGCAAATCTCGCTTGCGCATGGCCAGGACTGCGTTGGCTACTTCGAAATAAGGGCTGTCATGATGCGGGAATTTCTCCACCTCCTGTTCCGCGGCCTGGACTTGCTCCGGAGTGATCGCAGTCTCAGTGAGCAGGGCGAGAGCCGGTCCGTGGTCAGGCGCCTGTTTCAGAATCTCTGTTGCTTCCTTGAAAGCCTCCTGCGGCTGGCTTACTCGGACGTAGACAAGCGCAAGCTTGTAGCGATTATCCAGGTCGTTGGGCGCGGATTCCTTCGCTTTGATCAGGAACGCTCCTGCCCGCAGGGGTGCCCCTTCGGCCGCCCACATTGCACCGCAACGAGCATAGGCTACCGCATTCCCGGCATCGAGCCTCAGCACCTTGAGATACTCGATCTTAGCGGCGTCATAGTCCCCTGCTTTAAAGTGGCTCTCCCCCTGTTGCAGAGCACGGGTTTTCTTCATCTCCTGGGTGCAACTGCAGCTAAGCAGGAGCAGCACGGCTATTATGACAAAACGAAAAATTTGTTTTCGTAATGTGTCCATTTCCTGTTAGTTACTTGAGGCTTCTCATTGTTTACTCACGCGAAATCCCGAGCCTTTCCATGAGCTCATACAGGGTGGGTCGGCTTATTCCCAGCTCCGCGGCGGCCGAACTAATCCGCCCGAGATTTCGCTTCAGTGCACGCTGCACCATTTCCCGCTCTACGTTTTCCCTCGCTTCTTTTAAGGTCGTGGAAGAGGAAAATCCTATCCCCGAAGATAACTCGAGAT
>QHPM01000065.1 GCA_003219095.1 Verrucomicrobiota bacterium | reverse complement strand
GCAGCTGACGGTTCGTACTTACAAAGCGGACGTGCGCGAACGCGTCCTCGCCGCAATCGAGCGAATCGCGAAGGGCTGCGCAACCGCCGCCGGACTGCCATCTGACAAGATGCCAACCGTGAACGTGCTGCGCGATCAATTCACACCTGCGACTTACAACAATCCGGAATTAACCAGACAACTGGTGGCGGTTTGGAGAAAGACGCTCGGCGATCAGAACGTCGAAATGGCCGATCCGACCATGGGAGGTGAAGACTTCTCCGAATACAGCTTACTGCCGGCGCATTCAATTCCGGCGGTTGATTTCCATGTCGGCGCCGTCGATCCGGCGAAAATTGCGGAATCAAAAAAGCCCGGCGCGTCGCCACTGCCAAGTTTGCATTCGAGCAAATTCGCGCCCGTCCCGGAACCAACGATTCGCACCGGGATTGTGGCGATGACGGCGGCGGTGCTAGACTTGATGAAGAAGTAATTCTCGCACACCCGAGCGTAGCGCCTGGCGGTGACAGGCGAGCCGCAGCCTCTTTATTCAGCAATTTTTCGCGGTTCAAGAGAGTCACCGGCCTAAAGGCCGGTGTTAACGAGAGGGTAACCGAGAGCCGAGGGATGCCGTTGCGTTACCGTAAGGGTTTCATCGCGGGATCCCTCGGCTCTCGCTCGGGATGACGCCTGTACGGAGCTATTTCACGCGCACGTTCTTGCGCAGAAAGGTTGGCACATCGAGGTCCTGGCCTTCCACGATTGTCGGCTCGCTTTTTTCAAAGCGACCGCGGGTGATGGGCTCGAATTGCAAAACTTCCTGCCGTGCTGCCGCAGCCTTATCGCGCTTCACGTTTTCCGCTTCCGCTTTTGGCGCGATCAATGGTTTCTTTTTCGGCGGAATGATTCTCGGTGTGGTTGGCCGCGGCGCGCGCTCCATCTCCGGCTCCACTTCGCCCTCGGCGAACTGAGATTCTGCGACGGCTTCATGCGGCGGCAAAACATCTTCAACCGACGGCGCCGGTGCAACAATTTCGTCGCGGTGAAAAACCGCCGGCTCGGCTTCCATTACCGGCTCTAATTCCGTTGCCTCGGGTTCGACAAACTGGATGATTTGTGGTTCGGCCGCCGGTTGGATAATAGGCTCCGGGGTCGGCGGCGGCGCCTGAGCCTTTGATTTGCGCGGCACAATTTCCGCCTCGTCTGCGGGCAGCGAGCTAATCAACGTGACGCTCAACCGATCGCCCATCCGGCCATCGACGGCCGTGCCAAAGAGAAGCTGGGTCTGTTCGCTGATGTGCTTGTTCAGTTCGCGCATCAAAATTTCAACTTCCGATAGAGTCATGCCCGGCCCGCCAGTGACCTGGACCAGCACTCGCGAGGCATCGGCCAGCATGCGTCCACGATCCATCAACGGATTCTTTAATGCCTGAGCCAACGCCTGGTGCGCACGATTGTCCGAATCGCTTTCGCCGTAGCCAAAGAGACAACGTCCTCCGCCGCCGCGCAGCGCGGCCAGCAAGTCGTCAAAACCGATGCGCATGATTCCGGGCCGCTGGATCAAATTCACAATCGAGCGCAAACTTTGACTGATCGTCATGTCGGCAACGGCAAAAGCCTGATGAATTCCCGCTTTCGGGGCCACCATGTCGGCCATGCGATCGTTTTCGAAACAGACGACGGCGTCGGTAGTCTCGTGCAGGCGCGCCAACGCAGCGCGGGCCTGAGCGCTGCGACGTTTTCCTTCAAAAGTGAATGGGATGGTTGCGAATCCGATTACGAGGGCACCCATTTCACGCGCGATTTGGGCGATCACGGGCGACGCGCCCGAGCCGGTCCCACCGCCGAGTCCGGTGCAAATAAAAATCAGTCGCGCTTCCGCCAGCGCCTGGCGGATTTCATCGGCTGATTCCTGGGCGGCATCGAAACCGAGTTCGGGATCGCCGCCGGTGCCAAGGCCGCGCGTAAGGGAGCGACCCAGTTGCACTTTGACCGCCGCAACGGAGCTGGCGAGCGATTGCACGTCGGTATTGGCAGCAATGAGATCGGACTTGTCCATTCCGTCGAGCACGACGCGATCGAGCGCGTTCGAGCCGGCGCTTCCGACCGCGATCACTTTGATCGGAATGATTTGATCTTCCCGTTCCGGTAAACTGTAGTTTCGGCTTAGTTGAATCATATTTTAATCCTCTTCGTAAGATGGAGCGGACGGGCTTCGTCCGCCCAAAGTGTAAGAAGCCACGGCGCGCACCGTCCAACGTCTGTCATCCCGAGCGGAAGCGAGGAACCTCTCGATTGTCTTGCCGGACATCGCGAGGTCCCTCGCCGTCTCCGCGGCTCGGGATGACATGCTTGGCAAAGGGCGTCGTAGTTCAATCATCGTATTCCTGGCAAAAAACGGCTGAAAATGCGACCGAATCCGCGCCGCTGCGGCCGCTCCGCCTGGATTGCCTGCGCGTATTTGATCAACCCAATGGCGGTCGAAAATTGTGGGTTCTGAAAAGCGGAGGTCAATCCCGACATGGTCTGGGCATGCGCGACCCGCGCTGGAATTTCAAAAATTTCCTCAGCCAGATTGTCGATCCCACGGAGCAAACTGCACCCGCCAGTAATGAAGATTCCTTCGCCGATGAAATTGATGAAGGATTCTTCGTCAACCGTACGTTTGAGAAGCTCGAAGGTTTCGCGGACTCGCAAATGAATGATGGTGTTCAGGGTTTCGCGTTCGACTTCCTTGCCGGCGAAGCCGGAATCATCCTTCAACACCACCGTTTCACCCGGCAGACAATTTCCGAGAATGACGCTGCCTTCATCGATCTTCAACTTCTCCGCTCGCGCCATCGGGATACGCAATCCCATCGAAATATCGTTCGTGATGTGATCGCCGCCGATCCCAAGAGTTCCGCTCTGCTTGACCGCGCCGTCGACATACAAAATGAAATCGGTTGTGCCGCCGCCGATATCGATAACCAGAGCACCGAGATTTTTCTGTTGTTGCGTCAAGACCACCTGCGCCGAAGCCAGCGCGGTAAAGACAACGTCTTCCACCTCCAACGGCAGTTCCTTGATACAACGAATCGTGTTTTGAATCCGGGTGCGCACACCGTGGATGATGTGAAAATCGGCTTCCAGTTTTTGACCAAGCATGCCAACGGGATTGAGCACGCCGTTCTGCCCATCGACGTGATAATGCTGAATGATGGAATGGAGAAACGCGTTCTGCGCTGGAATACTGACCTCGCGGGCATTGATCTTTACGTCCTCGATGTCTTGTTCGTCGATCTCCTCATGATCATCCGGCAACATGACGCAGCCACGATTGTTAAAACTCTGAATGTGGGCCCCGGTCACGCCGACATACACACCCTTGATCATGACATCACTTTTGGTCTCGGCGTCGCTCAACGCTTCCAGGACGCATTTCATCGCCGTCTCAAAATCGACAATCTCGCCTTTGCGGACCCCGCGTGATGGCGCCTGGCCGACGCCCAAAATTTTCGTCGTCCCGTCCAGGCGCGCTTCCCCGACAACGACGCAAATTTTAGACGTCCCAATCTCCAATCCCACCATCAAATCGTTACTGGCCATTTCTTATTCCTTCTTTCCTTTCTGAGTTTGTTTCTGCAATGAAAACGGTTGCGGGCCGTTTTGATTCTTTCCCATTACCGGCGCCGGCGACTTGGCGCTCGCTTTTGCCGGCGGCGGCGCCACTGGAATCGCTTTCATGATGCGCGGCGTTTCCTCCGGATCGATCGTGTCATTGATCACTTCCGCCGCTGGTTTCATGAAGGTGACCGGGATATTCCGCTGCACTAACAAGTTGACGGT
>QHPM01000064.1 GCA_003219095.1 Verrucomicrobiota bacterium | reverse complement strand
CCCGATCCGGCAAGCTTCGAACATTGCACAATTGGTGGAAACGTTGCCACTAATGCCGGCGGCCCACGTTGTCTCAAATACGGCGTTACCCGCAATTACGTTACCGGTCTGGAGGTCGTTCTGGCAAACGGTGATCTGCTCCGCACGGGCGGGCGCGTTCACAAAAACAAAACCGGCTTCGATTTAATCGGGTTGTTTGTTGGATCAGAAGGAATGCTCGGCGTTGCAACCGAGATTACGGTCAAGCTTCTTCCGCTACCTCCGGCGCGTGCCACTTTGTCAGCGTCGTTCGACACCATGTCCGAGGCAGCGGCGACGGTGCAGCAAATTTTTGCGGCTGGATTTTTACCATCTTCGCTCGAAATCGCAGACAAATTTACGCTCGAAGCGGCGCGACAAGATTCGGGGGCCGCAAACGTTCCATCTGGTAATGCTCATCTCCTCGTTGATCTCGACGGACAGGAAGAAACCGTGGGTGTGGAAATGCGGAAGGTGCGCGATCTGATTCAGAGCCGAAAGCCATCCGCGCTCGAAATTGCGACGAATGAAAGTGACTGCGAGAGGCTTTGGGCACTTCGTCGCGAGTTCAGTAATTCTCTGCGCGCGACGGGGCTGACGAAGTTGAACGAAGACGTCGTTGTCCCACGGAGCCGCCTAGTGGATTTAATTGCGTTTGCAGAGGCTCTTTCCGAGCGCTCCGGATTTCCGATCGCCTGCTTTGGTCACGCTGGAGATGGCAATATTCACGTCAACATCATGGCGGATCGTTACAATCGCGACGCTTCCGTGCGCGAAAAAGTGCAGGTAGCACTCGATGAACTATTCGCGCAAGTGCGGAGGTGGGATGGGGTAATTACCGGTGAACATGGAATCGGGCTGGCCAAGAAACGGTGGTGGCCGCAAGCAGGCGATGAAATCGCACGCGGCCTTCATCAAACGCTCAAGCGCGCATTAGATCGAAACAATATTCTGAATCCAGGAAAATTTCTCGACTAGGCTTCCATGCCATGAAGGCGAGTCCGTCTGGAAGCGAGTTCGCGAAATGTAGAGAGATCGAGTTAGCATTTGAGTATTGCACCTGCAACACTCAAATGTTGGGTATTGGAATCCCGAGGGAATGCGATTTCGAGCGGACTGGCGAGGTATTACAACTGCACCTCCGCGAAAATCGCATTGTGATCACTCGATCGCCTGGAGGTTTCAATCACTCGCGCCGAATTTAATTTGGCGTTGCGCATAAAGATGTGATCGAAGCAGGCGGCCGGGAAAAGTTTATCGGCTGGCAAACTGATCCGGCGAGCGAAAGGAATATTTTGCCAACACCAGGAAAAACCGTTGTCGTGCAAAAGTCGCGTCGTTTTTTCTCCAGCGAAACGTGGATCATCCGGCGCGGTATTGAAATCACCGCCGACGATGCAGCTTACGCTTCCGAGTTTTCCGTAAGCATCATTCATCGTGTGGATGTGCTCGATCAGTTGCTGCATCGATTCTTCTCGGATGGCGATGTCTTCGGCGATCTCGCCGCGATTGCTCTTCAAATGGACCCCGTAAACCAGTAAGACATGGCGCGGCGCGACTTCGTAGGCGGCAAAGGCAAAGCCACGCGGTGGGACAAGCGGTCCATTTGGTTTCCACATTTCGACCCACGCGCTAAGTGGCGTAAAGCGGCTCGCAATCGCAACCTGTTGGCCGACGTCCTGGCCTTCTCGCGGTGGAAAGTCCGAGACGACGTCAACTTTGAATCCGGCAAGCGGCGAGACCGCGATTGTTGCGTTGGAAAAATCACGGATCTCTTCCATTCCGATCACGTCTGCATTGATCCCGCGCATGTCTCGATGCACCGATGCAGTTTGCGCCCGTTCCGTCGCCACCGAAGCATTGGGATGACGGCCGGGAAACCATTGAATATTCCAAAACGCCACCCGCACGGTTGGCAGAGAGGCAGGAGATAGACCGGCGGTTTGTGCACCGGAATTTCCGCTGATGGTAAGAAGAGAGAAGAGAGCGATCCACCTCAATTTCGTCATGGGCGCGACGATAGCGCAGATTGACGGCGCCGCGCGAGTCGCCGTTGGTGCAAATTGACTTTGGCGACTCTGTCGCAAAGCTCCCTCGTGCTGGGGTTGAATGAGAAGATTGAGCGTTCGCTCCTCAAAATCTTTCTTACCGTTGCTGGATTAGCTTTGCTTCTTGGTGCTGGTGGCTATTTCAGCTTGAGCGCATTTCGCGCCTGGCAGGTGCGACGCTTGCTCGCAGAAGCAAATGCGCTCATAAATGAGCACGATTATAAACACGCCAGCCTCGATGCCCGGCGCGTGTTGGAGCTAAGTCCGGATAACGCGGATGCGACGCGAGTGATCGCGCGTTCAGCCGAGAGCGCCGGTTTGCGCAGCGCAATCGAGTTTTGGCGGCGAGTGACGGAATTGAGCAAGAACAGAGAAAGCGATGTCACAGCCTGGGCGCGCTGTGCCATCCGATTTGGCGATACCGTCAGTGCGAGCAAAGCACTTGATGCCATGCCGGTGCCGGGCAAAGGGACGGCGGATTATCACGCCTTGCGAAGTGATGCCGCGCTCATCCGGCATGACTTGGCCGAGTACGAGAAGGAGTTGCTCGAAGCCAAACAAATCGATCCGCATGATAAAAAATATGATTTGGCGCTGGCGACACTTCACCTCGCGGCTAACGACGTTGCGACGCACGAAGTCGGCGTGCACGAATTGCTCGTTCTGTGTGACGACGAATCTTTTCGGCGCGATGCCATGCATCGTTTGGCCGATGATGGGTTGCGTCGTAATCAAATAACTCGCTCGCTCGAGTACGGGCGGAAGCTGGATCGTTTGCCCAACCGCGATTTCTCCGATCGGTTACTTCTGCTTTCGATATTGAAGGCTGCCGGCGATGGCGAAACGCAATCGTTGCTCGAGCATTTAAAAAAAGAGGCAACCGACGATGCAATGAAGATCGGTGCATTGATCGGGTGGATGAACTCGCAGAAAATGTCGGTCGAAGCAGTGGCCTGGATCAAGACGCTGCCACCGACCATGTTGGTAAAACGAACCGCTCCGCTCAACGCCGCGGAAGCATTCATGGCAACAAGTGACTGGGAGGGGCTGGGCAAATTTTGCACGGGAACGAAGTGGGACGCTTTGGATTACATGCGAAATGCATTGGCGGCCAGGGCGCTGCGCGAAGCAGGCCAAGCCGAGGAATCAAGTCAGCAATGGAACGAAGCAGTTGCCAAGGTCGGTGCCCATTCAGAACAAATTTTCGGATTGGCCGAGTTAGCTCGCAAATGGGGCTGGCAAAATGAGGCGATCGATTTGTGGTGGCTGGCGGCGAAAGATCCGATCAATGCCGAGAAAACTTTGCGTATGCTTTACGATTTCTATGCCGCCCGACGCGAGACGCACCAGCTTTACCGTGTGCTGGTCCACCTGGAGAAAGTGCGACCAAACGATCGCGCCGTGCGCAACAATCTTGCGCAAATTTCGCTGTTGTTAAATTTGAACCTGGACCAGGCTCATCATCTGGCGCGGGAGGTCTATGAACAGCAGCCAAAGAACCCCGACTATGCGTCTACTTACGCTTTTTCACTTTATCTCCAAGGGGACCTAAAAAAAGCGTTGCAAGTGCTCGCAGGTTTTTCCGACGCGGAGTTGGAACGGCCGCAAATTGCCGCTTACTACGGCGTGATGCTGGCGCGAAAAGGCACAGTTAACGGTTGCACAGCGTTAGCCTTTTCGTCACAGACCAGGCGCGTTCCGCGCCAACAGATTCTTATGAGAGAGAAAGATCGTTTTGCCACCGGTCCCAGGAAACTGATGAGGCCGGGAACTTTGACTCACATGCTGACCGTGATCATTTCCTCGATCACTTCTTTCTTCACTCACTCCGCACCGGCGAAAATTTTGCCGGCCAAGGAAAAAATGAGCAAGAAATCCGATCGGGCGTCGGAGGATTCGTTTTCCTGGTTGCAAACAACAACCGCATTTTCTCTGGCGCGAGAGGATCCGCCCGGGCACGCGGAGCGTTATCCGTGGAAAAAGGAAATTGTGACGACCGTTTTCTGGATAGGTGAGCAACCAAGCGCGAACAATCCCATCCCAAATCGCTCGAGTTCGTGGGACAAAAATTGGAGCCACAGCTACGGCGGATTCGACAATCCTGATCGCGGTCACCGTGTTGGTTATATTCCGACGAAGTTCACCCCGCGGCAAAATCCATTCTATTGTGCGCTGCCTTACAACGACAAGGCCTCGACCGGCCATCGGCCAGAGGCGCCCCAGGTTGTTCCATGGTTTAAGGAGGCCTATCAGGGTCCCGGGGTTAGCACATGTAAGGGTCGCTGGGTCGCGATCCGCAAAGGCAATCGCGTTGCTTACGCACAATGGGAAGACGCCGGTCCTTTTCGCACCGATCATTGGCAATATGTTTTCGGGAACGAGCGGCCCAAACCAAATCTGAACAAGGGCGCCGGCCTCGATGTCTCACCGGCGGTGCGCGATTTTCTCGCGCTGGGTGACACCGACGTGACCGACTGGCGTTTCGTGGACTTCGAGGAAGTCCCTCACGGACCATGGGCACAATACGGGGACAACAACACCTTTGTGATCAACCAGCGGCAGAGCG
>QHPM01000115.1 GCA_003219095.1 Verrucomicrobiota bacterium | reverse complement strand
ATTCCATCCACGAGGCGTGGCTACTTCTCTTTTCCATGATGTTCATATTCGGACTACTCGGTCTGTGGCGCGAGGGAACGCTGAACTATCTTTGGTTCATGGGAATGGGTCTTACCGGAATGATCCTGACCAAGGAAACCTACATTATCCATCTTGGTTGTGCCCTGATTGCGCTGCCGCTTGCTTACATATCCACCCTTATCCTTCCAACGGAAGATTCCGGGCACGCTCCTCAGAAATGGAATTCATTTGACCTCGCTATCGTCTGCCTAACGGGAATTGGGGCAATCGTTTTCTTCTACTCCGGCACATTTTTCCACTGGAATGGGCTAAAAGACTTGTTTAAGACGTTCCATGCCTGGTTCGAAACTGGCAGCACTGGCCATGGCCATGAAAAGCCCTGGTATTACTGGCTTGATTTGATTGCGCGCTATGAGTGGCCCGTCTGCGCGGGATTGATTCTGTGCGCGTTTTCCTTCCTTTTCCAAAATCTTTCTCTGCGCTTTCTTGCAATCCTTGGCGTCGGTACACTCGCGGCTTACAGTATCATCGCCTATAAAACCCCCTGGTGCATCATTAGCATTATCTGGCCCTTATTCTTCACCTTCGGCGCCTTTGTCGTCATCGTGCCCAGAACACGCCTCCTCGTCTCAACCATAGTTGCCTCGATCTTTCTCTTGGTATCGTTCGGTTACGCCATTTCGCTCAACTATTTCCGCTGCACTACCTTCGCCGAAGCCAACTGGGACTGGAATCGACCGCTCACAACCAATTTTCGCGAATTTTTTGGGTCAGAGCCGTACGTTTACGTCCAGACCTACAATGATATTTATAAGCTAACTATGCCACTATTGAAGAAGGCCCACGACGAACCGGCGTTCTACCATCTTATAGGTCATATCATGCGCCCCAGCCCATATCCGTTACCCTGGATCTTGGGCGATTTCCCCCGGGTGGGCTACTACGAGCACGACACTGGTCCAACAGACCTGGACGCCGATTTCCTTCTCGTGGAAGAAACCAAAATTCCAGAGGTCGAGAAAAAGTTGCGAGATGCTTACTTTACCGAGCCACTAACCGTGCGGCCGTACCAGGATACCTCGAAATTGTATCTGCGCGCCAGCGTTTTCAAGCAATTCTTCCCCGGCAGATTGCCAGATTTTATCGGCGCCGGGAAACAATAACGCTTCTGCCGATGCGCCTACTGCCGGCCGGTCTCATTTATGTCGCAGTTTCCACCGTGGCGGCGCTGTTACTTGGCGAGAACGCTGGCGGGCTAAATTGGGGTATCTCATTCGTCTCGCTCATTGTCGGGACAACCGTCGGAATTGCCGTGTTCTTCCTAACGCCCCCGGTTTCCGCCCAACCGCCTGTCGTAGCTGAAGGTGATGATCCCCTGGCAAAGTATCGGCCGGTTTGGCTTTGCCTGGTTGGATTTGTTTTCGCGATTTTCGCATTTCGCTCCTTCTGTTGGCTCTTTTACTTCGACGGGGAGAATATTAACATTCAATCCCCTTTCAATCTCGGAGACCTCGGGCTGCATCTTACCTATATCAAGACTTTCGCCAACGGCGTTTCGCTCTGGCCTGACAGCCCGATCTACGTTTACAGCAAGCTCCGTTATCCTGCTGGCATTGATCTATTCAATGGAATTCTAACGAATCTTGGATTTGACCTTCGATCTCAACTTGCAGCTACCGGACTTCTGGCGTCCCTTGCCACCTTTTACGCTTTGTATCGCTGGGGCGGTACTTTCGCCGTTGCAGGATTCCTCTTCAATGGCGGGATTGCCGGCTACGCATTCCTCCAGACGCATCAGTTTCTCGACTATCAAGGAACGTCGCATGTCTCATGGAAAAGCATCCCGCTAACGATGTTTGTTACTCAGCGCGGCCTTCTTTACGCCATTCCCGCCGGTCTTCTTCTTCTTCGGCAATGGCGGGCCAAATACGGCTCCGAGTTAGAGCAAGAAAAACAGCTCCTGCCGGTATGGGTGGAATACATTCTCTACGCGACCATGCCCCTCTTTCATGTCCACACCTTTATGGCCTTGAGCATTGTGCTCCTGGTTCTGTTTTTGACCCGGCCCCCGTCCAGATCACCGCTCCTCAAGCTCGTTGCCGCCGCTGTTCTCCCGGCCTTGATCTTCGTTTGGCTTACTACCGATCGGATGCACGCGGGATCGATTCTCGCCTGGCATCTCGGTTGGACTCAAAACATTGGCGAATTCAGAATGCCATTTTTCAGGTTCTGGTTTTTTAACTTCGGCCTCTTTCTCCCGCTCGCGATCGGCCTGGTCGGGATTGTCGCACGGCAGGAATCGAACGAACACCTCGGCCGACAATCTGCCGCGCCACCGCCGGGCCAACAGCGTCCCGGCTGGATGGGCTCGATCATGCGGCGTGCCCCTAACTTTGAGCTATCGATTGACGCCGCTTGTCTCGCTGCCGCGGTCTTGATCTTTCTACTGGTGATATGCGTGAAGACTGCGCCTTGGGAATGGGATAACATCAAGCTACTTATCTGGGCCTACTTTATTACCCTGCCTATTCTTTGGAATCGTATGTTAATTCGTTGGCCGCTTTCGGCGCGAGCGGGAGCTTGCCTCATCTTGTTCTTTTCCGGTTTCGCGAGTCTAATCGGGGGCCTGGCCGCAGGCAGAACGGGTTACAATTTTGCGACCCGATCCGACATCGATTTCGTTGCCGCCGCCGTTCGCCGGTTGCCGGTGGAAGCGCGCTTCGCTGGTTTTCCCACCTACAATCATCCACTCCTCCTTAATGGCCGAAAAATGGCGTGTGGATACGGCGGCCATCTTTGGACGCAGGGAATCAACTCCACTGACGTGGGAAGCAAGCTTGAAAATTTGATGCTAGGCCAGGGTGACTGGAAAAAAACCGCGCGCGAACTACAGGTACGCTATTTATTTTGGGGGAGCATGGAAAAGGCGAATTACGGCGCAAGCACGCAACCGTGGACAAAACAATTGCCGCTCGTCGCCCAAGGCAGTTGGGGAAGTATCTACGATTTCGGTTCGGATGCGAAACGCTACTGACTCAGGACAAGACCACGGGACCACAGGACTACTGACCACGAAATTCTGATCTCTGTCCTCTGACCCCGGCTCCTTACCCGTTCACGAAGTAAGCAAACTTCCAACTGCCGTTCACGCGCCGGATACCGGCACGGTAACCGTCGTAGTTTAATGATGGATCGGCAAACTGCGACGGAGCTACCATGTAGTCCTGCTTCTTCACGAAGGTTTCCGAAAGGATACCTGCGAGCTCCGGCCAAAGGTTGTTCTCATCCCAATATTTGAAGACGCCTTCTCCGGATTTTTCCGGATTCAAACTATAGCCGAAGTCTGCCGTCATCATTGCGGCAATGGTATTCATATCATGCGCTGCAACCGCTTTGCGCAAGCGCGAGATAAAAGCATCAAAGTCGACATCACTAGCTTCCTGGCCCGGCTTTATTTTCGCTGGTTTCGTTTCGTGGGCGGCCGTCTTCTTTTTGGGCGGAGTGGTACAGCTGCCGGCCGCGAGACCAAACATTAGCAATACGAAGGCGAGAAATCTGACTCCAGCTTTCATTTTCGATAGCTTTCTCAGCTTTTCGCCAGATTGGCAAGCGCGCCCTGCCAAGCGATCTCAAACGGAGAAGCGGGTCCGCAGTAGCAGTACGGCCATCTTGATTGTGATATCAACCCCGAAAGCTTTCGGAGTTGACTGCTTGCGTCTGGGAAGCGCACCCGCCTCGCGTGTCCATTGCGGCGCCTGGCCGCAATGTTCTGGAAGAGTTCGCGATAGCGCGTGCCGTTACGCAGATTCACTCGGCTCATTACGCCGCGCAATCAATGCTCATGATGATGAAAACGACTGCGCAAAGGGTGTTCGATAAAAACAAAATAAAAGGTGCTAATAATTTCCTGAAGCGTCGCGGCCGGACTGTTGATGCGTAACCGGCCCGCCCGAAGTTCGGCGAATATAGACTCTGCCGTCAGCGGAGACGGGCGTGGTATGATGGTATAATGACGGCCAAAAGCGCTTAACTGATGCGCATCTGAAGTTGCAACCAACGGTTTACCGAATTTTTCCGCAACCCTCGTCGCACGACGATTCGGATTAAAAAAGCCTTTGTGAAAATGACAGACCTCAATCGCGTCGAAGCAATCGATTTCATCCAGCAAACGTTTCCCGATTGAACCTCCAAGCAGATAAAAAGGATGCGGCGCGATGGTGAAAAGCGACTGTTCCCGCCGGGTTCGCAGTTGCCGGACATCATCGAAACTTCGCAGTCCTTCATTTCGGCGGCGGGAACAAGGAGAATTCCCAGCCGCTGGGCAGCGGCAAAAACCTCCGGCCGATCAAAAACCGCGTCGTGCAGAGTGATCGCGAGGACGGAAAAACCAAGCCGGCGCGCCCGAGCCAGCAGCTCATGCGCTGAGTAATCCAGTTTGTCCTTGGGATCATCGAGGGTGTGGATATGCAAATCGAGCTTGATCCAATCTGCGGCTGCGTCGGTCATGTCGATTCCTAATCGCGGAACGCGCAGATTTTACTTTTGCTCCTGCTCATTCTCATGCTCGTGCTCGTGTCCCCCGATTGCGATCGAAAGCATGAGCCACAGCTTCCGCGAATTTGCAAAGCGGAAAAAATCCGAAACAAGCTCCAAGCAAATCTTAATCTCAAAATTCCCAAGACGATAAAAACTGCGGCAGAACAAGCATAAGTATCCAGCTGCGGTCGACACTGCCGGACTACGACGCAACGAGTGAGCAAGAGCAAAGCAGAATCTGATCTCTGCTCTTTCGAACTAATCAACTCTCACTGAATACATTCACTTTTGAATAAAGTGTGCTCGGGGCGGGACTTGAACCCGCATGCCTTTCGGCATACGCCCCTCAAACGTACGTGTCTGCCATTCCACCACCCGAGCTTTCGGCCACGAGTGAATCGTGATCGGTCAATGGTAGATAAGGCAAGTTGCCTCGCAAGTGCTTTGTCATGACAAACGTTTTCAGTTCTTCTTTAATCTGTCCTAATCCGCACGATCCGCGGTCAATAGAATTCCTCGTTGCTGGGAACGTGCCCGAGTGGACGGCGGCGGCGGATTCTAAGCCTGCTTCGACTTAATCCAACGGTTTACTAAATCCTCAAGCACGTCGAGCGGCAGCGCGCCATTCGTCAGCACCACGTTATGGAACTGGCGAATGTCGAACTTCGCTCCGAGCGCGCGTTTTGCCTTCTCGCGCAGCTCAAGGATCTTTAGCATCCCGATCTTGTAAGCCGTGGCCTGGCTCGGCATCACGATGTAACGATTGATCGCATCGATACAGTCGCCTTCACTATTAGGCGTATTCTGCTTCATGTAATCAATCGCCTGATCGCGGGTCCATTTTTTCGCGTGCATGCCCGTGTCCACCACCAGCCGGGCCGCCCGCAAAAGTTCCAGCGATAATCTCCCGAAATCAGAATACGGATCCTGATACATCCCAATCTCCTTCGGGGTCAATTCGCTATAAAGCCCCCAGCCTTCGGTGTAAGCAGTGAAACGCGCGCCCAATTTCCGGAATTTCGGAATACCGCTCAGCTCCTGCGCAATCGCGATCTGCATGTGATGGCCCGGAATTCCTTCGTGATGCGCCAGCGCTTCGAGCTCGTAAACAGGTTGATCATGCATATTGCGCAGGTTGACGTAGAACATGCCGGGACGCGATCCATCCGGCGCCGGCTGCTGATAAAACGCGGTGCCGGCTGAGCTCTCGCGGAATTTCTCCACCGCTTTCACCACAATATCCGCCTTCGGTTTGGTGAGGAACAATTCGTCGAGCCGCTTTTTCATCTCATCCACAATCTCTACCGCCCTCGCCAAATATTTCGCGCGACCGTCGTCGGTATCCGGTAAATAAAACTGCGGATCGTCCCGCATGAACTTGAAGAACGCAGGCAGGTCGCCTTTGAATCCAACCTTCTCGCGAATCTTCTCCATCTCGCCGTGAATGCGCGCGACTTCCTTCAGTCCGAGTTGATGAATTTCCTCCGCACTTAGATTCGTCGTTGTGGTATTGCGCAAGGCCATCTTATAAAACTCGGCGCCATCCGGAAATTTCCAGACGCCGGCATCGTCATTCGCCCGCTTCGCTTGGTCCTCCAGAAAAGCGACCAGCTTTTCGTAAGCTGGCTTGACCGAATTGGACAGCGCGCGCTTTGCCTCATCAATCAGCTTTGATCGCGTTCCCTCGTCGAGCTCCTGCAGTGCGCCAACCTTCTTTTTGAAATCAGCCAGCAACGGACTGTCCGCACCGGAATCGTCGAAGGGCGCCCCACCGATCACCTTGTGGCAGGCCTCAAGCACTAGCGGAAAAACAAACTTGGGAGCGACTACGCCTTTGCCTTCGCACGTCCGCAAATTCACAATCAGCTGGTCGAATAATTTCGGGATCGCGTTCAGCCGCGCGATGTACGAGCGCGCATCCTTTTCGCTGTCGACCTTGTGAACGTTAATGAGAAAGGTCGGGATCTGGGCATGCACCCCGCGCATTTGACTGATGGGGTAAACGTCCCTGCGGAAATGGAATTCTTCCGCCGCGCGTTTTACTTCGAGTTCGAAAAGTTTATAGCTCAGCTGCGTCGGGGGATCGAGTGATTCGAGCTTGAAATCGCGGTGCAAGGTCGCGAGTTGATCTTGCAAAGCCTTGAGGTCCGCCGCCGCTTTTTCATCCGACAAATCTTCCAATTGGTCGTAGTGCGTTTTGATTCCATAAAACGATTCATCGACCGGATGGCGCGCCACGGTTTCATCCCAGCACTTGTCGAAAAATTCATTGGCGCGCTTCGAATCCGCCGTGATGTCCGCGGCGTTAGCGATCCAGCAGCCCGGAAAAGTGGCTAATGCCAAAACGAAAATCTGAATCTTCATACGAGTCTCTCGCACAATTCGAACTAAACGTCACCGAGGTTGTCATTCCGAGCCGCGCACACAACGCCAGTCCGGCTCGGACCGAGGAACCTCACAAATGTTCGGAGTAATTACGAGCTACTGAGAGGTCCCTCGCTGCGCTCGGGATGACACTCTTTCGTTCCCCTTGCTCGTGTTCTTGCGCGCGCGTGTAATCGAAGTTACCCGGAAACGATATAACCCTCTTCGCCGTGCAGGTTGATGTCGAGACCCTGACGCTCGATTTCTGGCGCGATGCGCAAGCCGACCGTCACGCGCACGAGTAACGCAATCACCGAGGTTCCTATCACCGCCAATGCGATAGTTATTGCAATCGCTTTCAATTGCTCCAGCCAAAGCATGTGCCCGACAATTTTTGCGAGTCCATTTTGGGTCGCGGCAGTCGCGGAAAGATTTGGATTCACAGTGGCCGTGGCAAGGAGCCCGGTGACAAACGCGCCGAGGGTTCACGATTTCAATTTCGTACAGGCGAAAAATGGGACCGCCCCCGCCAGCACGCCGATGATAACGGCACCGGTGCCATCGACAAATCCGCAGGCTGGGGTGATGACGACAAGGCCACCGACGGCGCCCGAACAAAAACCGAGCACGCTCGGTTTGCCACGCAACAACCATTCAAGCGCCGCCCAGGTGGAAGAGGCGATCGCCGTCGCCAGGGTGGTGGTCATGAAGGCGTTAGCTGCAATTCCATCGGCACCGAGCGCGCTGCCGGCATTGAATCCATACCAACCAACCCAAAGCATTCCGGTTCCCACCATGCACAGGACCATCGAGTGCGGTGCCATGATTTCCTTACGGAAGCCGAGCCTGGGGCCGAGAAAGAGGCAGAGGAGCAAGGCTGACCATCCGCTCGACATGTGGACAACGGTCCCGCCAGCGAAATCGATCGCACGAATCCTGGCATTGGGATTCCAGACGCCATTCATCAGGCCATCGATTCCCCAGACCATGTGAGCTAACGGGAAATAGACGAGAAACATCCAGAACGTCACGATTACCATGACGGCGGAAAATTTCATTCGCTCGGCCACCGATCCGATGATGAGCGCTGGCGTGATGATGGCGAACATGAGCTGATACATGGCAAAGACGTTGTGCGAGACCCAGTAGGAGTAGTCGGTATTTGGCGCGGCCGTGACGCCCCGAAGAAAGGCAAACTTGGAGCTGCCAAGAAATGCACAGCCTGGGGCGAAAACGAGCGAGTAACCAATCGCCCACCACAAAATCGTGACTAGGCCGGCGATACCGAGGCATTGCGCGAGAATCGACAGGACATTTTTCTGGCGAACGAGGCCACCGTAAAAAAGAGCGAGTCCGGGGAGGGTCATGAACAAGACGAGAAGCGCTGAAGTCATCAGCCAGGCGTTATGGCCGGGACCTGGCCCGGAGATCTTCGATATCGCCTGCGCGCCGGCCGCATCCGCCCCCCGTGCGGAATTGTTGACGTAAGCTTCCAGATCGGAAACGCGCTGCTCCAGGGACGGTGAAGGAGTTGGTGTCGCCGATTGCGCGTGAAGGCTTGTCACCGCGCAAACCGTTGTGAAGGCCAACAACAACAAAATTCGCATCATCAAAAAAATATTACGCGGATCGACTGAGGCGAGAACGAGGAATCAAACCACTAATTTACCAGTATTGACAGCTTATCTCGGGTTGGGTCAATCTCGATAGAGCATCTCGCCTTCAAATTGCTCATGAACGAGTCCATCACTCAAATTAAAGACAACACGGGCAACCCCGCTCCGCTCGGTCTGCTCGGCTTTGGCATGACCACCGTCCTGCTCAATCTGCACAACGCCGGTTTTTATGAACTCAACAGCATGATTCTGGCAATGGGAATTTGTTATGGCGGCGTGGGGCAAATCATCGCCGGCATTATGGAATGGCGGAAAGGGAACAGCTTCGCCACCACCGCTTTCATTTCTTACGGTCTGTTTTGGTTGTCGCTCGTGACTTTAATTATCCTCACAAAACTGGGCTGGGCCGCAGCATCCAATGACATGGCGATGGCCGCTTACCTTGCGATGTGGGGACTGTTCACCGCCGTCATGTTTATCGGCACGTTGCGATTAAACCGCGCGTTGCAGATCGTGTTCGCCACGCTCACCATTTTATTCTTCCTTCTCGCTATCGGCGATTTCATCGCGGCAAGTCCCGGGTTCAAACATTTTACCGGTTACGAAGGAATCCTTTGCGGATTCAGCGCGATCTATGCGGGGCTGGCTCAGCTGCTCAACGAACTGTCTCACAAAATTGTGCTGCCGCTCGGGCCAGTGACAAAATAGTCATCAGACCGAAATGGCGCGAAAGATTTGGCCGAAAGCGCACTATAGCCGGGGGTGGGCGATCCCGGCGCCGCGATCACCGATCGCGGCTACAACAAAAGATCGCGAGCAAAAACGCCACCGGAAAGCTGGCCAGGCTGGTTAAGGTCCGGTGGCGTTCTCCGCTAGATCAGGACGGTGTGGATTTCCCAGGCGCGATGTCGAGCCTGCTGGGAACAGACCTGATCGTAGGAAACAGTGCTCGCGCGCGCGGTTTCTTCATCAACATCGTTATCCTCGTCGCCGTCGTCGCTCTCAGATTCCGCACGCAAATCATCCGGCGCCACCGCCGGCAAATCATGCTGTTGCAGTTTTTCGTAACGCTGCCGCACTTCCGCCGGCACCTTGTCGAGATCTTCCTTCGTTTCGACAGGACCGCTGAAGAGCAATTTCCCCTGCGGATCCTTCGCTGTCAGAAACTTTTTGCCCTCTTTGTTTTCGATCCGCAGCTCGCCCTTGTCATCGGAAAGAACAATCTGTGCTTTGCCCAAATCGATCGTGGTTCGTTGGAGCCCGCCGTTGTTGCGTGTGATGCTGCGGATGCGCTGAGCATTTCGCCGCACTTCGTCGGCGGCGCGTTGCGCTTCATCGCGCGCCCGCACCACCGTGTCATGAATCATTCCCCGCTGCTCATCGCCAAGGCGTTCTTTCAAATCTCTCATTTGCTCCTTCAGATCACCCATGTCCATATCGCCGAAGTCGAAGTTCCAATCGTGATTCATGTGGCGCATTTGATCCATGAAGGCATGACGGCGCGGTACTTCTTTCTTGGCCAGCTTGATCGTCACCTTCTGTTCCTGGCCTTTGCGCAGTATTGTCAGGGTTACATTTGTGCCTTCCGCGTAACTGCGGATCAGCTTCGACAGTTGCCCAGGATCCATTAGAATTTGATCATTCAACATTTTGATCACGTCGTTCTGTTGCACCCCCGCGGCAGCCGCCGGTCCGTCCGGCACCACATAATCCACCACCAGACCGAACCCTTTTGGCAATCCCAGCTGATCGCATAACACGCTCGGCACCTCAGACGTTTCCACTCCGAGAAATGTGACCGGGACCTTCGGCATCCGGTCTTCGCGATCGCGATCACGCGGCGGCCCCGGAGGAATCGGTGCGGCCGGCGGATTGGGTGGCGGCGGCGGCGTGGTTGGTGGCTGGCTGAATACCGTCAGCGGAATCAAGCTAACGGCAATTAGGGTGATGGTTTTCGTTTTCATTCTTGTATTTGCTGTTTGGTTAAATCATTGACCTGAAACTGGAATGAGCGTGACCTCCTCTGTCGGATAAGAAACGGCCAGCTGTGCGCCGCTCCGGCGATCACGCCATCGCAACGTTTCCCGCTTCGCCGTGCGCACCCGCCGTGATGGCGCTTCCGCGTTAGGCGAAAATACCAGGCCCTCATCACGCTTGCTGTAAACAACCTGAGTCAATCCGGTCGCTTGATAGTTCGGCAATGCCGCGGCCTTTTGCTGCAAGAAAGGCGTAGCCGAAGCAACCGTTTGTTTCGTTTTATCAGTCGGGCGAAAATCGACACGCGCGAAAATGAGAAAGGTCGCCGCCGCGGCCAGCCCAAGACCCAGCCCCAGCCAATTGATCCGAAACTGCTGCGGCCTGATGACCTTGGCCGTGCTTTCCCGTGCGTCGGCCAGCGCGCTCCCAACCCGCGACATCAACCCGGCCGATGGCTGAGCGGGCCGCAATTTCTTCAGCTCGCTCTCGAGTTCCGAAAAATCGTTCATTGCGGTTGGAAAGTTTTCTTCAACGCGGCGAGCGCATAACGATAACGCGATGCTGCGGTATTCTGTGAAATTCCGAGCGCTTCGGCGATTTCGGCAAAAGTAAGTTCGATCCAAATTTTCATGACCAGCACTTCGCGTTGATCTCGCGACAGACGATCGAGCGCCGCCACCAGCTCGCGCTGCGAATCATCCAGTTGCTCAAATTGCGGCTGCACGCTGCGCTCGGCCCTTCCAAAAACTTCCGCTTCCCGCCGCGCCCGTCTGGTATCCCGCCGAATAAGATCGAGGGCGGCGGAGCGAACGGCGGCGTAAAGGAGGGCGCGATTTTTGATGCTAAGATTGCGTCTCCAGAAACGGACAAAAGCGTCCTGCACCACGTCTTCGGCGTCGGCCGCGCTCCCCACCCATTGCCGGGCGAACAAGACCAGCCCGGGCGCGAGCTCCGAAAAACAGACTTTCCAATCTTCATGCGTGGCGACATTCTCCATGACCCTTCACGGTCTTTACTTTTGAGACGCCGCCAACTCTTGAATTTGTCTACGACACAAAAAGCTTTTTTCGCTGGGGCGGTTTGCGCATTGCGTTTAAGTGCGCTCGCTCAACCCGACGACGCTTCAGCTGCCCGGGAGATCGCGAAGATTGATGGGGAATATTCCAACCTTTCGGTCGCAAAAGGAATGCCAGCGGCAAGCGTCGAATATTTCGCGGCCGATGGAGTCGCCTTCGCTCCGGGGCCAGTCAATGGCAAAAAGTATTGGGCCGAGCGAACGGATTTTCCCGGCACGCTCTTTTGGCAGCCGATCTTCGCCTTTGCCGCGGGCGCCGCTGATCTGGGATATACCACTGGGATGTGGGAACTGAAAAAGGGCAACGAACCGCTCTCACTCGGCTTTGGTCATTACGTCACGGTCTGGGCCAAACAGCCTAAAGGCCAATGGAAGATCGCGCTCGACGTTGGCACGGAAAATCCGCAACCAACTGAATCCTCTTCCAACCTGCAAGTCCTTCCACCGGATGTTACCGCCGGCACACAACCGCAGGAGAATTCACAACGCAGTCTGCGAAAAGCGCAGCGCCAGTTTGCCCAGACCGCGCACAACGGTATCGGCAAGGCCATTCTCGATTACGCGAGTGACGACATTCGCGTCTATCGTAATAAATCATTCCCCGCCGTAGGACTTCTTGCCGCCAAGCTGATGCTAACTTCGGAACACAGCAAAGTAACCTTTGAATCCGGCGGCTCGAGGATGAGTAAGTCAGGCGACCTGTCTTATAGCTACGGTAACTATGCGGAAGAACGTGGAAATGTAGTGGAGCACGGAATCTACCTGATGATCTGGCGCGCTAACATGAACGGCGATTGGAAGCTGGCGCTCAATCTGCAAAAGAACCTCCCGCCCGCAGCAAAGCCGTGAAAGCTACTTCTTGGCCAGTGGTCGGAAAAGGAGATTCGCTAGCCAGTCCGGATTCGAGACGCCTTCACGATAGGCTTGCAGCGATTCGACGGACGAGTTCACCCGAAGGTTGCTATAATATCCCTCTTCATTTTGCCAGCGCTCGTGCCAGTAGACCGCGGCCCTGATTCGGGGATACCTGGAGCGAAACAGTTCCAGACCCTGCCTGATCCACTCGGCTTTGTTGCCTGGTGGAAACTCCCCGGTGCCCCATTCGGCAATCATGATTGGCTTGGTTGGATCGAGGCCGCTCATCTCCTTGTAGGGCCAGTCGACCAAAGAAGGTATGTCGGCCGATGCCTCGTCTTTGTATTGCTGACCATAGACACTTAATCCCAACCAATCAGCGTAATCAGGGCCAGGATAATAGGCGGGCGCGAAGTTCCAGGTGTCGAGCGGAGAGGAGTAGTTATTCGTATGGAACATCCACTTAATGTTACTGGCCCCGCAAGCACGGACTCGATCAACTACATGTCGATATGCCGCCTTGAATGTTTCCGGACCCTTCCACTTGGTTTTCTCCTCATTAGCCGGCTGGTTGCCACCATAGTACGTCCCCGACCATGGGAACCAGTCGCCATTCATCTCGTTCGCAAATACGACGATCATCGGTTTCCCAAATGCTTTCGCGGCATTTGCCCAGTCATCAATGTACTTATCCCAGGCGCCGGCGATGATTGAATTGAGATTGAAACGATCCGGACCGGTGTTCTGCTCGTACGGCCGGTCCCAGGGCGACCAGAAAACCAGCGGCAAAGAATGATGTTGCCAGATAACATTCAGGTTTTTGCTTGGAAAATCCTGTTCGCCCCAATAGCTCGATGAAGCAATGATGGCCTGATGTTTGCCCACCATGGTCTCGAACTGTTCAATTGCCTCCAACGTGACATCCTCTTCTGCCTCGCCGAAATCAATGAATGCTCCAGTATACGCACCATGATCGGGTGCCATCACTTCTGCGGAGGCGTTGTTGTCGAGCTTGTCACTTTTGGTCCGTTGATGACATGCTGAAAATGTCGTGATCGACGCCAGCAGAATAACCGTGCAAAGAATCCGCCTTCCTCTCGCAAACAGGTTGTGCCGCACAACAACAGTTTGCTTCATCGGCTTACTCGCAGCAACTACTTCGCCGGCCACCGACGAGCGTTCGTTTGTAGTCTCCGCGGCGGTCACGACTGACCAGTGCGTTAACAGGTGCATCCCTACAAAGAGTCTCGGCGGCGGTATCGACGGTCACGAGCGCGGAGATTGTGCGCGAATGTTGTCCGACAAGAACATGACCGAGATGCTGTCAGCCGGTTTGGGGCCTTTGACTTATCGGCTGCGAACGGAACTTGCTGGTGAAGTGTGGCACTGGAACCCGCGCGGCAGCTGGAGCGACGAAGCCCGTCAATGCGGCTATTGGACATCGAGTAGTTCAATCAGCACTCCGATCAACCTTTCCTACGGTTATCGGCTGCCGCGTCGCGGTAATACCATCGATCAAGCAAACAACGATGGGTATTCGCGCATCTGCGACGGCGATGAAAACTCTTTTTGGAAAGGTAATCCTTATCTAGATCCATACTTTACCGGCGAGAACGACGATGCTCACCCGCAGTGGATCGTAATCGATTTAGGCACAGTGAAACCTGTGAATTCCATCCGTATTCAATGGGGGTTGCCCTACGCCAGACAGTTTCAGATTGAGTATTGGACCGGAAACGACCCCATGCATTTGCATATCGACAGAAACGATGACTGGCGGTCGTTTCCCGAGGGAGTGATAGCAAACAGCTCTGGCGGCGATGTAACCATCCGCCTTAGCAGCAGCGCTATTCCGGTTCAATTTGTGCGTGTCCTGATGAGCGGTAGTTCGGCCCCAACCACACCGTCCTCTGCGGACGCCCGGGATCGTCTTGGGTTTGCCGTGCGCGAAATCAGCCTCGGCCAAATGAACGACGCCGGGGAGTTCGAGGACTACATCCGCCACAACCCGGAAAGAAACCAAACAATCATCTACGTCTCATCAACTGATCCGTGGCATCGGGCAGAAGACATCGATTACAAAATAGAACAGCCCGGTCTCGATTTCATTCTGCGAAGTAAATTGACCAACCACCTTCCGGTGCTCGTGCCAGTGGCCGTGCTTTACGATACGCCGGATAATGCGGCTGCGGAAATTCGATATCTCCTGGCCCGGAAGTATTCGCTAGAGGGCGTGGAACTGGGCGAAGAGCCCGACGGACAATGGGCTTCACCGGAAGATT
This sequence comes from Verrucomicrobiota bacterium, assembly GCA_003219095.1. GTDB lineage: Bacteria > Verrucomicrobiota > Verrucomicrobiia > Chthoniobacterales > UBA10450 > AV69. The sequence goes on along the minus strand of QHPM01000115.1, from coordinate 3,408 downwards.
ATGCAGCGCTCTATGCTGCGACCGCCCGGCGCCTGCGCTCGCTTGGCTCTCAGCTAAAGCTTGGTGGGCCGAGCTTACAGAACTTTGACGGTCATCTCCTCACCTGGCCGGACAAATCAGGCAACCGCTTCTGGATGAATCGCTTTCTCCGTGCCCTTCGCGCGAGCGAATCTCCTTTCGATTTCTTCTCCTTCGAATACTATCCCTTTGACGATGTCTGCGACGATGCCGCCCCGCAACTACTGGAGATTCCGCAACGACTTCGCGCGATGTTGTCCAGCTTGCATGGCGATGGTGTTCCCTCCGATATTCCATGGCTGATGACGGAGTTTGGTTATTCAGTCTTTGCCGGCCGCCATGAAGTTGATATCGAAGGCGCACTCTTCCATGCCGATACCGTCGGAACTTTCCTAACTTCCGGAGGGAGGAAAGCCTACCTCTATGGATACGAACCCGACTACCTCACTGATGAGCTGAAATGTTCGTGGGGCAATTTAATGATGCTACAAATGCTCAACACCGATAAGAAGCCTAATCGTTTATCGATGTATTATAGTGCTCGCTTAATTACGAAGGATTGGATGGGTTGGGTGGCTGAGACACACGAAGTATATCCGGTGACAATTGACCCGGAGAACGCCGGTGTGACCGCATACGCCGTGCGGCGACCCGGCAAAGAATGGGCCTTACTTACCATCAACAAAGATCCGCAGCGTTCGGCACAACTAGGAGTCCGATTTACATCTTCTAACGGGATGTCCTTAGAGAGATTTATCGGCAAAGTAGACATCTTCCAATTTTCGCGCGAGCACTACCGCTGGCAAGATGACGGCCCGAATGGCCGGCCGGCCCTGAGCAAGCTGCCCACGCATACCCAACGGGCGGCGTCTCAATACTACGAACTACCTCCTTACTCGGTTTCGGTTTTGCGCGGGCACATTGCCCATTAGCCATTACGCTCGCACGGGCACAGAAGCGGTGCGCTCGAGTTTGCCCCAACTTACCCATGCGCCCTTTACTCCACGCAAAATCGCTTTCCAGATGCAGTAACTCAGCATCGGCCGGTAGATCAGGCGCATCGGAATAATGCGCCAGGCTTGGAGGACATTTTCATGCTCGAGGATGCAGGCCAGCGTGGCGAGGATCACATCCGTAGCCAGAAAGACAATGACAAATGGCAGAAGATCGCGCCAGGCCCCAAACGGCAGTGACAAGATAAGGAACAAATCTACCGCCGGAGTAATCGCCACCAGGATGATTTGAAAGAACCAGATACTTGGCAAACTAAACCAACCCAGCGCGCGATACCTCCAATTAAAGACCATGTCGCGGTGTTTCCACAAACATTGCAGTGTTCCATAGGCCCAGCGAAATCGTTGCCGGGAAAGTGCTCGCACCGTTTCCGGCGCTTCCGTCCAGGCTACCGCCGCCGGAACGTAAACGATGCGCAGCCGTTGCTTGTGCAGGCTCAAGGTCAGATCGGTATCTTCGGCCAGGGTATCCAAACTCAAGCCACCGGCGCGATCGATCGCGGTCTTGCGAATCGCGCTAATGGCGCCCGGCAGAACTGTGATGCAATTCCATCGGGTATAAGCACGTCGATCGAGATTAAAGCCGACGGTGTACTCGAGCGATTGGCACCTTGCAATGAAGCTCCGCAGATTACCTACTTTGGCATGACCAGATACTCCGCCAATGTTTGGGTTGCCAAACGGTGCCAGTAAATGGCGAAGCGTGTGCCGCTGGCAATGCGTATCCGCGTCGATGAAGACGATGAGCTCGTGCCTGGCGGCTGCGATTCCGCGTTGCAAGGCCCGTGCTTTCCCGTGATTATCCTGACGAATCAATCGCACCCGCGCATCAGTCGCCGCGATCTTCTCCACTTCGGCAGCGGTATCGTCACCCGAACCATCGTCGATCACGATAACTTCGAGCCCGCCTTGATAGTCTGTTTTCAAAAGTGACTGCAACGTTGCCGCGATGACTTTGCCTTCATTGTAAGCAGCGATGAGGATGCTGGCGGGTTCGGCAAAATCAATCGACGAAGATCGACGAAAGCGGTAGGCGAGGTAGATCACAATAAGGGTGCGAATGACTACCAGCGCCGTGGCAACAATCATAAAGGCCCAGAGAAATTCCTGGACCGCGTGCATGATACGGAAACCGGTACTGCTGATGTAATGCGACATCGTTTGTCCTCCCGGCAAAGGCGGCATCAGCGCGTCGCGAGTGGTATTCAGAAGTTTGCTCAGCGGCACGATGGTATCGTTGCGAGCTTGCAGGTATTCGATGATGCGCGGGAGCGCTTCCAGCGTTTGCGAACGATCACCGCCGGCGTCGTGCAGCAGGATGATATTGCCGTCGTGGCGTTGCTGCTTTACCCGCTGCAAAATAACATCCGCGCCCGGTCTGGCCCAATCCTGCGGATCGATGTTCTCCAAAACGACTAGATAATTCTGGTCCTGCGCGATCTTCAGCGGAGTTAATTCAGCCAGGCGCGCCGGCTGTGTATCAGCCGCGTAGGGCGGCCGGAACAAAGTAGTAGCCCGTCCGGTCAAAGTCTGGATAAGCAACTGGGTCGCGTTCAATTCCAACCGAATATGCTCGGGCCAGCACAGGGCAAGATTGGGGTGATAATAGGTGTGATTACCTATTTCGTGACCCTCATCGACAATGCGCTTAACGAGATTTGGGTAACGTTCCGCATTGACGCCTACCAGAAAAAACGCCGCCTTTACCCTCGCCGCCTTCAAAACATCGAGGATCTTCGGCGTCCACTCCGGATCAGGGCCGTCGTCAAATGTCAGCGCCACTTCGTGGGCGTCACCCGCACCTTGATGATACAAGGTTGGGAACTCCGGAAATTTGGTATAGTTGACGGTAAGATAATTATCCTTGTCCACTGCCAGGGTGCGCATTCCATCGGCTCGGGATTCATCCACGGTGACGATCTCACCATCGCCAACGTCGGTGATGGTGTCAGTTCCCCGCAAAACCTCCAGGAGCGAACGCGTCGGCTGGTCGAACCTGAAATCGGGCGCGACCGCTAACGCGTCCCAAATCGCGGTATCCTCAGTGCCTAATCGATACAGGGCGAAACCGCCGGCCTTTTGCTTTCGAACCTCGCGCAGTTCGTTCAGAAAAGTAACGACATCGAGAAACCAGACGGCGTGCTCCTTGTCGTTGTCTTCATAATAAAAATAGGCGTTGTAACCGGGAGCGCTTACTTCAGCTGAATCGATTTCAGCATTGCTCGCTCGGCTCATTGCTTCCGGGAAACTAATGAGCTCAGCCTTCTTGCCACCAATTACCCAGTCGTAGCCGTAGCTACCGAGCGCGATGATCCATTGCCTGGGATCGGAATCTTCCAGCAATACGTGCAACCATCCTTCAAACCACATCCGGGAA
>QHPM01000063.1 GCA_003219095.1 Verrucomicrobiota bacterium | reverse complement strand
AATTTGACCTTATCAAGCTGCGTTTTGCTTACGATCGCGCCTTGCTCCGTTTTCTGGTCGAGCGGATCGCCGCCGTTTAATTTTGACGCCTGTTCAAGAAAGCGGCTGACGAAATTCTCGTAGGCAGATCGTTCAACGAAGACGCGCGAACCGCACAGGCAAACCTGGCCCTGATTTGCGAAGGACGAACGCACACTGCCGGCGATGGCGGCGTCGAGATCGGCGTCCGCGAAGATGATGTTTGGATTTTTTCCACCTAACTCTAGTGAAACTTTCTTGAATAACGGCGCGCACGCTTCGGCTACCTTGCGTCCTGTCACAGTCCCGCCGGTGAACGAGATGGTGCCGATCTTGGGATGCGCGGTAATTGCTGCTCCGACATTTGGCCCGGTGCCGTGCACGACGTTGAGCACCCCCTTGGGCAAACCGGCTTCGCGGCAAAGTTCGCACAACAAATACGCCGTCATCGGAGTTAGTTCGCTCGGTTTCGCGATGGCGGTATTCCCGACTGCGATGGCGGGCGCGATTTTCCAGCTCAACAAGTAGAGCGGCAGATTCCATGGCGAGATTAATCCCGCAATGCCACGCGGCTGGCGCAGCGTGTAGTTAAACGCGACGTTATCGGTGATGTGCGCTTCCGATTCGGTGTGGAGAATTGCGGTCGCGAAAAAACGAAAATTGCTGGCAGCCCGCGGAATATCGAGAGTGCGCGCGAGCGATAGTGGTTTGCCGGTGTCGATTGACTCCGCGCGCGCGAGTTTCTCAAGGTCACGCTCGATCAAATCGGCAATGCGTAGAAGGATGCGCGACCGGTCCACTGCGGATGTCCGTGACCATTCTGCAAACGCCTTCTCCGCCGCGGCCACGGTAAGATCCACGTCGCGCGCGTCGCTGTCGGGGACCTGCGAATAGGACTTTCCAGTCGCCGGCTCGATGTTGTCGAGATATTTGCCACCGACGGGCTCAACAAATTGGCCGTCGATGAAGTTTGGAATTTTCTCAGGCGTTTTTGTCATGTCTATCCAAGTCGAGACATCTCTATATACCAGTTAGAGATTCCGCGACTTCGCTCGGAATGACAAGTGAACCCGGTGAGGGAGGGATTCGAACCCTCGGTACCCTTTTGGGGTACGGCGCTTTAGCAAAGCGCTGCTTTCGACCACTCAGCCACCTCACCAAAATCGGTCGCGCGAGAATATGACGAAGAATCGTTCAATGCCAACATGCGAAATGCGGATTGCGAGTTGTGGAGGCGCTCGCCGCGGAGAGCGCCGAAATCAAGCAACAGCCGCTTGACACAAGCGCCTCTACATCACGATTGCTGTGTAGTGATCAGCGAGGAAGAAGCACGCGCGAAAATCTTATCGGCAGTTGCATCATTGCCGGCAACTGAAGTCTCGTTAGCCGACGCGCTTGATCGTTTTGCCGCGACTGAGCTGTTTGCGACAATCCCACTGCCGCCGTTCGACAATTCGGCGATGGACGGTTACGCGGTTCGCGCAGAATCGGCAGGAAAAAATGCGCGCCTGAAAATCATCGGCGAACAGCCGGCCGGTGTTTCGAAAAATCTATCTCTATTAAGGGGCGAAGCGGTTCGCATTTTCACCGGTGCACCGATGCCATCCGGGGCCGACGCGGTTGTGATGCAAGAAGAAACAAAACACGAAGATGATCTAGTTCTCATCGAGGCAGAAAAAATTTCGGTGGGCGATTTTGTGCGCAAAGCCGGCGCCGACCTCGCGGTGGGACAGCAACTTTTAAAGCGAGGTGATCAACTGCGACCGGCGTCGCTTGGGTTGCTTGCTTCACAAGGGATCGAATCGGTTTGCGTTGGAGCGCAAGCCGCAGTGGCGATTGTGACGACTGGCGACGAGCTGGCGGCACCGGGGCAACAGCCGCGAGCTGGCGAAATTTTTGACAGCAACGGACTAATGCTCGCGTCACTTGCAGCAAAAACAGACGTGAAGGTTGCGATGCAACGGCATTGTCCTGACACCTTCGACACGCTTTGCAGGACCTTATTAGATGCCGCGCAACAGGACGCCGTGATCATCAGTGGCGGCGTCTCGGTCGGCGAACATGATCTCGTGCGCAAAGCATTGCGCGAGATCGGCGCTGAGATCGACCTTTGGCGTGTGGCCGTGAAACCGGGGAAGCCTTTTTTGTTCGGCAAACGCGACCGATGTTTTATTTTCGGGCTTCCCGGAAATCCGGTTTCAGCTTTCGTGACTTTCCTGATTTTCGTGCGTCCCGCCCTTTTGCAAATGATGGGGGCAATCGACCTGGGTTTACCTCGGGCAAACGCTCGGCTTACTCACGAAATCACCGGCGACGAAACACGACCACATTATTTTCGAGGCGAGTTGGCGGATGGAGTCTTTACCGTAATTGGTCGTCAGGAATCGCATGCCATTTTTGGACTGGCCCGCGCCGACGCCCTGTTACGAGTAAGACCCAAAGCGAGGCTAAGCGCCGGGAGCGAAGTCGAAGTCTTGTTAATCCATTAAATTGCGATGCCTGCCGTTGACACGTTCATCTCACCCCTTAGCTTTAGCGCGGTGAAATTGGAAGCTACGTTGGCCGAACCCACGCAATTTCGAGCCGATGCAGAACGGCTTTCCCATATTATAATGGAAATGCAGCGTTGTTTTCTCCTCCACCTCTGCAAGGAACTCGCTCCCGGTAACGTTTCTTTTTCCCAATATTTCCTCCTCGCCGCGCTCGATCAGAAAGAGGTGCTAACGATGTCTGCGATCGCACAAAAGATGGGGCACACCACGGCGGCGGCAAGTGGGCTGGTGGCGCGACTGGAGAATCTCGGCTATGTCACACGCGCATGCGGGGCGCAGGATCGACGGAAAGTGATGGTCTGTATAACCTCGAAAGGATCAGCTCTGGTGCGGCGCATCCGTGACGAGATGATGGAGAACCTGATGAAGTTGATGGAGTATCTCACGCCTTCGGAAAACAAGGCGTGGTTACAAATTTACACTAAAATTTATGACTTCTGTCAGGCAAAACACTCTTCCAACAATCGCTGGGAGTGTTAGCTGGCAATAATCCGCGCCCCGGATAAACTCCGCGCTTCGGGCTTTCCAAAATCATGTCAATGAATCGTATCAACCGCATCGTGCTGAGTACGATTGCGTTTTTGGCGTTGCAAGCGAATGCCGGTGAGACGGTCGTCGAGAAACGTACGAGCGCGGCACCGCGATTTACCCTGGAACAGGCGATTTTGACCGCCCTGCAGCAGAATCCCAGCATTCTGATCGCGCGACAGGAAATCGAACGGACAAAAGGACTCTTCATCGAAGTGCGTGCGGCAGCGTTGCCCCAGGTGAATGCGACAGCTCAGTTCCAGGATTTGGATCCGCATCTCTCCCATGTCAGCACCGGAAACCAAAACACCATTAGTGGCCAGGTCTTCTCCAACGTTGGCGCCGAACGCACCTACAGTTTGGAAATCGCCGTTAATCAAGTGATCTTTTCCGGCGGGCGTGTTCCCGGACAAATCAGTTCCGCCAGTTTTCAACGCGACAACAGCTACTACTCGTTTCGCAATGCGATCGATCTGATCGTGGCAACTGTGCGTCAGCAATTTTATCTGGTTCTGCTCGATCGCGCTTTGATTGGGGTGCAGGAGGAATCGGTTCGTCTCTTGCAAAGTCAATTACAGGATCAGCAGAACCGCTTTGAAGCGGGCACGGTGCCGCGCTTCAACGTCCTTCAAGCTCAAGTCGCCCTTTCAAACCAGATCCCGCAGCTTATTACCGCGCAAAATAATTATCGTATTTCTCAGCTTCAGCTTGCCAAAACGCTCGG
>QHPM01000114.1 GCA_003219095.1 Verrucomicrobiota bacterium | reverse complement strand
TTAACTGCTTTCTTCGCCGGCTTGGCAGGCTTGCGCGCAGCAGGCTTCTTCGCCTTGTGAGAAGTGGATTTTGTCTTCGACTTCGCCATAAAAATCAAATCTCGCGCGGAGGTTAACGGCGCGAGGAGAGCGCTTAATTAAGAACAAATCTCCAGTGGCGCAAGCGGAGATTTACTCCCTAGCAAAGCTGTTTTCGCTTAAGAACTTGCGCTGGAATAACGCTTCAAAGCGAATCGCCAAAACAGACGGGAAGACCAAAAAATGATCAACGATGCCGCGATCATTTGCAGCATCAACGGGAGCGGCTGGCCCAGGGATTTGATCAAAACTCGCGCCGGAATATTAGCGACGATCACCACCGGGATGATCCAGCTAAAAATCAGGCGGAAGAGGCGCGGGTAAATGACATCTGGATAACGCGCAATATTGAGGAAGTTGAAGTAACCGTAAACGAGTCCCTGGGCCCGCACGATCCAGAAACTTACCGCCGCCAGATTCAACATGATGGAATAATGAATGGCGATCCCGAAACCGATGGCGACTAAATAGAGGAGAAGGTGCAATAGTTGCGGCACAACTCCGAGACGGGTCAGCGAGACAACAACCACCGCACCGCCGAGCGCGGCGTTGACCACGCTGTCGAGCCCGAATTGTTTCGTGGAAACGGCGAACTGGCTATCGATCGGAAGGACAAGGAGGGAGTCGAGTCTTCCAGTGCGGACCAATTCAGGAACGTTCGCGACGTTGACGAAAAAGAACGCCTGGAAAAGCTGCGCAATGATCTGATGAGTTCCAACGAGCAGGACCACCTCCCATTTTGACCAATCCCCGATGCGATTGACTGACCCAAAGATGATACTGAAAAACACGATTTGCCCAAGAAACCACAGCACTTCCACCAGCATCCAGAGAATGAAATTAGCCTTGAAACTCATCTCGCGAATGAGCGAGTTGCGCAGCATGATGCCGTAAATTTCGATGTAACGCCGCATGCCTCCCTTTTGTCATACAAGTATGCGCGCGTCCGGCGAAGCGACAAACGAATGAACCGCAAACTGATCATCGCGGGTGTGGTTCTACTCCTCGCGACCTCTTTTGTCTTTGTTCGCTGTGGGAAATCGCGCGCGGCCGAATTTCAAACCACGAGCGTGACGCGTGGGCCGATCACGCAAGCGGTGACGGCGACAGGGACGTTGAACCCGGTAGTAAACGTGCAAGTGGGTAGTCAGGTGTCAGGCAACATTCAAAAATTGTTTGTCGACTTTAATTCGAAAGTGAAAGCGGGCGATGTGGTGGCGCAGATCGATCCGGTGTTGTTTAAGGCGACGGTAACGCAAGCCGAAGGCGATCTGGCGAGCGCGCAGGCGGCGCTCGAGCTGGCGAAAATCAACGCCACTCGCACCCAAGCTTTGGTCTCCAAACAAAATTCATCGCAACAGGATCTCGATCAGGCGATGGCAAACCTGCATCAGGCCGAGGCAAATTTGAAAATCAAACAAGGGGCGTTGGACAAGGCGAAAGCGGATCTCGATCACTGCACAATTACCTCGCCGGTGGACGGCGAAGTGATCTCCCGCAGCGTCGATGTCGGGCAAACAGTGGCGGCCAGCCTGCAGGCGCCGGTGATTTTTACGATCGCGAATGATTTAACGAAAATGCAGATCGACGCCAATGTCGCTGAGGCGGACGTTGGAGTGGTGGCGGTGGATCAGGCTGTCGATTTTACGGTGGACGCTTTTCCGGCGCGGACATTCCACGGGAAGGTCGTGCAGGTTCGTAACGCGCCGATTACGGTGCAGAACGTCGTTACTTACGACACCGTCATCGGCGTAAGCAATCCGGATTTGAAATTGAAGCCAGGAATGACCGCGAATGTGTCGATCATGATCGCGCACCGGGATGACGTTTTGCAGATCAAAAATGCGGCACTGCGTTATCGACCAGCCGACGCAGCCACGACCCCGCAGCAGGGCAGAACGACTTCTTCATCGGGTGGACGGCCAGTCGCTGGGCGCGAACGAAAGAGCGAGCGCACTGTTTATGTTTTGTCCGGAAACCGGCCGAAACCGGTGCAAATCAAAACTGGAATTAGCGACGGTGTTGTTACAGAACTACTCGAAGGTTTGCCGGAGGGTGATCGGATTATCACAGCCGAATTGACGCCGGCATTGTCATCTTCGCCTCCGGCTAATCCATTCGGCGCCCCGCGGCGTCTTCCATGAGCTTCATTGGCGCAGAGGAGGGACGACCTCCGTGTCGTCCCAAATCTTGGGACGTGACAGGGCACGTCCCTCCATCGCGAAACAGGCACTCATGAACAACGGCACAGTTGTTAAACTGATTGACGTTCACAAAATTTATCGCAGCGGCGAAATGGAAGTGCAGGCCGTGTGTGGCGTCTCGCTCGAAATTCAACGCGGCGAATTCGTTGCTTTGATGGGTGCAAGCGGCTCCGGCAAATCAACCCTTATGAATCTGCTCGGCTGTCTCGATCGCCCGACGCGGGGACAATATCTTCTCGATAACACCGACGTTTCGCATTTGAATCGCGATCAACTAGCCGATGTCCGCAACGGAAAGCTTGGGTTCGTTTTCCAAAGCTTCAATCTTCTGCCGCGCACTTCCGCCCGCGAAAATGTCGAGCTTCCGTTACTTTACGGAAAACATCAGCTTAGTTACCCGCAATTGCGTGAGCGTGCCGACCGGGTTCTTGCTTCGGTTGGTTTGCAAGGCCGCGAGGAACATCATCCGAGCCAGCTTTCCGGGGGGCAACAGCAACGTGTTGCGATCGCGCGCGCGCTTATTAACGAACCGGAAGTCTTGCTGGCCGATGAGCCGACGGGAAATCTCGACAGCCGCACCAGTGTCGAAATCATGGGAATTTTTCAGGAGCTGAATGACCGCGGTATCACTGTCATCATGGTGACACATGAGCAGGACATCGCGGCCTATGCCAAACGCAATGTCCTGCTACGCGATGGTCTCATTGTGAATGATTTTGCGGTGGCAAATCGTCACGATGCCGCAACTGAAATGGAAAGGCTGGCAAGATCAACCATGGATGAGGACAAATGAACCAAATTTTTGTAGCGGCGGTCTATGACCGCCGATTCCGAGTAATTTTGGCGGTCATAGACCGCCGCTACCAGTTGCAATGAGAGTTGGATCCACTCTTAACGTCGCGTTCCGCGCCTTGCGCCGAAACAAATTGCGCTCCGTCCTAACCGCTCTTGGCATCATCATTGGTGTCGCGGCCGTGATTGCGATGGTGGGCATTGGTAATGGTGCAAAAGCACAGGTGGAAATGCAGATCGCGAGTCTGGGGCAAAATGTAATTTTAATTTTTTCCGGCAGCACCACTTCAAGCGGGATTCGCACAGGCTGGGGTGGCGCCGGAACGTTGAAGATCGAAGATGCCGAGGCGATTCGACGCGAAGTCTCCGGCGTGATTGCGGTGAGTGAGGAAGTTCGCTCCACCAGCCAGGTATCCGCGGGCAATCAGAATTGGCTGACCCAGGTGCTCGGGGAATCGGCGGAGTACCTCGACATTCGGCAGTGGCCGTTGGCTGATGGCGCACCGTTCACGCCCCAGGATGTCCGCAGCGCCAACAAAGTCTGCGTCATTGGTCGCACCACCGCGACACAGGTTTTCGGCAACGACGATCCGGTCGGTCAGGTTTTGCGAATCAAAAACGTCCCATTCATCGTCACCGGCGTGCTGACACCGAAAGGATTAAGCGCGCTGGGGCCTGACCAGGACGACGTCGTGATCATGCCTTACACCAGCGCGATGAAACGCGTTATCGGTGGAACGACCTTGCGCAACATCAATGTCCAGGTCGGCGATGCCCGCCAGCTTCCGGCCGCGCAACAACAAATCATTTCCTTGCTCCGGCAACGTCACAACGTCCGCGCGGGCAAGGATGACGATTTCACCGTGCGGGGACAACAGGAAATCGCCGACATGGCGACAGCGCAGTCGAAGACAATGACTTTGTTGCTGGGCGCGATCGCCGGGGTGTCGCTCATTGTCGGCGGCATCGGTATCATGAACATCATGCTTGTGAGCGTGACGGAACGGACGCGTGAGATTGGCGTCCGCCTCGCCGTCGGCGCTCATGGACGCGATATTCTGACGCAGTTTTTGATTGAAGCAGTCGCGCTCAGTTCCGTTGGCGGAATCATCGGGATCGCCTTCGGTATCGGTGCCTCAAAAATATTGTCGATCTATGCGAGCTGGCCGACGCTTATTTCGTTAACGTCCATCATGGTGGCTTTTTTGTTTAGCGCCGGCGTCGGCGTCTTCTTTGGGTTCTACCCTGCGCGGAAAGCGGCCGCCCTCGATCCGATCGAAGCGTTGCGCTACGAATGATGTAACGGCGCAAATGACGAATGACCCGCCTTCACTACGTTACGGCGCGGCAGCCGAATGACGAAGGAAATCCGAAGGTTCAAATGACCAAAGTCGCTAGCGCGTCCGCTTCTCCTCCTCTCTCCCGCGGAGAAAGATGGTCGCGCAGCGCCAGTGAGGGAACGGGAGTGGGTTTGCGAGACGATTGAAGTGAGGGCGTTTAAGTTTCACAAAAGACTGACGGAAAGTGGGACTCGATCAAAAATTCGACCGTCAGGGTCGCCTCATAATTCGGATTTCGTCATTCTTTCGGCATTCGACATTCGTGCTTCGTCGTTCATCGTTACTTCGTGGCTGAGCACGCTCGATTCGAAAACCTCGTCGCTGAGGCGAAGAAGAATATTCAGGAGATTTCCCCGCAAGAAACCGCGGCCGCGCTGAAACGCGGCGACACCTTGCTTATCGACGTGCGCGATGCCGATGAATGGCAGGAAGATCATATCCCCGTTGCGAAAAACTTCAGTCGCGGGACGGTGGAACTGGAGATCGAAGAAGCCGTGCCGGACCTTTCAACGCCAATCATAACTCATTGCGGCGGCGGTGGCCGCTCCGCCCTCGCCGCCGAAAGCCTGCAGCGGATGGGCTACAAAAACGTAAAATCAATGGCCGGCGGCTTCAAGGCTTGGAAAGCGGCAGGATTGCCTGTGACAAAATAACCAGAGCGTCGTGGCGTGTCGAGTTAACCGCGGAATACACTAGCGAATCTAAGTTACCCGCCCACGGCCTGGTAATGACCGAGGCCGCGTTTCCACATGAATTGGGCGACGGCCCAAGTGACAACTAGCCAGCATAACTGGATAGCCAGCGCCTGAACCAGTTCCGCGCCTTGCAGACGGCCGAGAAAGATTGCGATCGGGCAAAATAGTTCGTAGTAGAATGGCAGCCATTTCATTACTGCTTGCACGCCGATTGGCATAATATCGACCGGAAACATCTGGCCACCGAGGAAGTACTCGAACGAGTAGACGATGAAGACGATGGTCGAGATTTCGAGTATCCAGAACGCCATCATGGCTAGTGAGTAGGTGATGAAAAACTGAATAAACGCAGCCAGAATGAGTGAAGTAATCGCCAGGAGGTAAGTAACTACGCTTGATGGCAGTTGAAGGTAGTTTCGGAAGTAGAAAAAGATTAGCGCGATTGGGATAATCGTGACAGCCGTATAAACCAAGCGCCCAGCGAGAAAAATGCCGGTCCGATAGCCGAGATAGTTCAGCGGTTTGGTCAGGAAGGAATTAATCTGACCTTCGCGAATGTCGGCGGCGATCTGCCAGTCGTCCTCGGTCGGAGTGACGAGGTTGGAGACCAGAATCGTTAGCAAATAATAGTAGATCATCGAGCCGTAATCGTAGCCGCCAAAACCTTTGCCGCCCGGCTCTTGAAAGATGGCGCGCCAGAGAAAGACCGTGCCGGCAAGCGGGATTAAACCGAAAAGGGCGCGTAGAAAGTAGTTCCAGCGGTAAACGAAAGTATTCTGGAGGCCGATATTAAAAACGCTAACGTACTTGGCAAGGTTCATCTTAAGAAGTTGCCCACGGAACACCCGAAAGGACACGAAAATGAAAAAGGCCGAATCGTGGGCAAGATCGCGACAGCCAGTTCGTCGCAGCAGGTTGTAATTGCTAATATTGTCATGTCGAGCGGAGTCGAGACATCTCTTACCGATCGATTGTGATACGGTTCAGAATAAAACTAGAGATTCCTCGGCTTCGCTTGGAATGACAGAGGAAGGGGCTTGAAGGCCCGGACATTGGCAGCCCGGCTTCCGGCTCGGAGGCCAGAGCGCGGCAGTCCCGAAAGGACTGGCAAAATGTCAGAATCAACCCCGAAAGCCTTCGGGGTTGGCCCCACAGGCAAGACGCCTGTGCCACGACTTGATTCGTGTGTTTCGCGTGGGCAAACATGGCTAAGTGTTTTTCTGCGTGAGTTCCACGGCCAGATTGACCGCCGCAATCATGCTGTCGGAGCGCGCGATGCCTTTACCCGCGATATCGAACGCGGTGCCGTGATCGGGGCTGGTGCGCGGAAAAGGAAGGCCGAGGGTAACGTTTACGCCGGAATGGAAGGCATGCAGTTTCAGCGGAATCAAACCTTGGTCGTGATACATGCAGAGGGCAGCGTCCCATTTCTCGTTAGCGAGGTGGAAGAAGAGCGTGTCAGGGGGATGGGGGCCGGTGAAATGAGAAGGTGATTGGTGAGTCCGAGCCGGACTGGCATTAGTGAGAAGTGATTGGTTTAATTCGGCGACGGCGGGAGCGATGATTTCGATTTCTTCGCGGCCGATTTTTCCGGACTCGCCGGCATGCGGATTTAAACCGGCAACCGCAATGCGGGTAACGGCTTTTCCGCGACGGCGCAGGAAATCGTCGAGTAGCTTCCCGACGCGGACGATTTCAGAAGTGTTGAGCAAGCCGGGAACTTTGCGCAGTGGCACATGAGTTGTGACGAGCGCGACGGTGATGGCGCCTCCGGTCAGGAGCATGGCGTAGTTTGTCGTGCCAGAGCGCGCCGCGAAAAATTCGGTCTGACCAGGAAATTCGAATCCTATCTCGGCCATCCGCGCTTTGTGAATCGGGCCGGTAACGATAGCGTCGATTTCGCCGGAATTGGCGAGGGAAACCGCTTCTTCCAGGGCGGCGAATGCAGCCCGGGCGGAATCGGACGATGGAGTACCCGCAACCGCCGCGCCGACCTGGCCGATTACTTTATAGTCGACATCGTTCGCTAGCTTGCCGGACTCGAGCGCTGAGCGGATAATTTCCGGTCCTATTCCCGCAGGATCGCCCAGGGTGATTCCGATACGAAGAGGCATCGCGCATTGTCTCGGATGTTCCGGTCCTGCGCAATGGAGCGCTGATTAGCAAGTGAGAAATCAGACGCGAGAAGTGAATCGTGATCAGTGACCCGCCTTCGCCGAGACTACGGCGTCGCAGGCAGCGAACGCTCAAGGTTGACATCAAACCTCAAACATCAACCCTCACCGGCGGCTCCGCCGTCCGCCTCTCCCTAAGGGTAAGGGTCTTTTATCTTCAGTACATTTTGATGTAGGCTTTTTGGCGCAGGCTAGCCAGCCAGCGTTCCTGCTTGGCGTGGGCTTCTTCCGCGACCAGTTTTTTCTCAATCTCTTCACGTACTTCGGCGAAGGAGCGGGTGACGCCGCCGCGTCTATCTTCGACTTTGAGAATGTAATAGTTGCCGCCTAGCTGAATGATGTTGCTGACTTTTCCGGGTCGCAAGTTGAACGCGACTTTCTCGAGCGGCGCTGTCAAGGTGCCGCGATCGACCCAGCCCCAATCGCCGCCAAGATCACGGGTGCTGTCTTCGGAATAAATTTGCGCCATGCGCTCGAATTCGGCTCCGTTAACCAACTTGCCCAGTATCTCCTCCGCCATTGCCTTCTGTCCCGCCGGATCGGAAGCGCCGGCTGGGATCATGATCATGCGCAATTTAACCTGTTCCTTGCTGGTGAACTCCGAAGCATGTTTGCGATAGTAATCCTGAATCCGGTTAGGTGAGATGATGGTATTGAGTTCCACATTCTTGTGCCGCATCGCCTGCACAATCATCCTTTCGCTCTCCATTTTTCTGAATTCTCCGAGAGTGTAGCTTTGCGCCTGAAGGGTCTTGATAAAGGTGTTACGATCGCCGCCGAAGTTCTCGCGGATGATGTCCTGGACGCGTTGATCGAGGTAGTGATCAGGAATCTGGAAGCCCTCTTTTTTGAATGCCTGAATGATGAGCTGGCGATCGATTAGATCCTTGAGGGCAGCGGCGCGGGCCTCTCGGATTTTTGTGAGCAACTCCTCGCCCCGGAATTGCTCGCGTAATAGTTTTTCCTTGGGGGCAGCCAAAACCCGCACTTCCGAATAGGTAATGACATCGGTAGTGTCATTGCTTTTGACGACGGCAGCGATGCCATTAATCACTTCGGGTTCCGCCGCCAATGCTGCGCGACAGAGCGATGACAGCGACAGCAGAGCTGCCGTAACCAATATAACCAGGAGGGGACGAACCATAGTTTCAGAGTTTGCCAAGCAGCCCGAGAATTTCCTGCAGCCGCTTTTCGATTTCCGGGGCAACTAAACGAGGGAATCTGCCCGCGACAAGTATAAAATCCCCGCGCCTCGTCAACATCAATTTGTCCTCCCGCGTTTCGACCCTGGTGATTTCCTGTTTGGCGGCGGCGAGTTTTATTCGATCCAGGGTAATAAGATTTTCCACAGCCTCAGGGAACGCGCCAAAGCGATCGCGCCATTCTTTGATCAGCCGATCCAATTGTGCCGCAGTGGTGATTTCCGCGATCCGCCGATAAGCCTGAATGCGCAGGGTGGTATCGTTGATGTAGCTGCGGGGGAGAAAAGCGGAAACGCGGGCGTCGCCGTGAACAAATTCGGCTTCGTTAGTAGCGACGAAATCGAGCCGCAACTCTACCTCGAGGCGCCAGCGCGCTTTTTGTCCTTTAATTTGGGCGACGGCCTGCTTGAGCAACTGACAATAGAGATCGAAACCCACCGCCATGATGTGGCCACTTTGAGCAGTGCCGAGGATACTACCGGCGCCGCGGATCTCGAGGTCGCGCATGGCAACCCGAAAACCGGCGCCGAGCGAGCTATATTGTTTAATGGCGTTGATTCGTTTGCGGGCGGTGCCGATCATCATGAGCTCGCGCGGCAGCAGAAGGTAAGCGTACGCTTTGTGCTCGGCACGCCCGACCCGCCCCCGCAGTTGATACAAATCAGCCAAGCCGAAGCGATCGGCGCGATCAATGATGATGGTGTTGGCGTTTGGAATATCCAGACCGCTCTCGATGATGGTGGTACAGACCAAGACATCGATCTTTCCCATGACAAAGCGATGCATCACCGCTTCCAATTCGTCAGAATTCATCTGGCCGTGTCCAAGTTCCACCCGCGCATTCGGACAAAGTTCAGCGACGCGATTGCGTACTTTCTCGATCGATTGAACGCGATTGTGCAGAAAAAAGACCTGCCCCTGCCGCTCCATCTCGCGATTGATGGCATCTCGAATAATTCGCTCGTCATATCCAGAGACGACGGTTTCGACCGGAAGCCGATTCTGTGGCGGCGTCTCGATGGTCGACATGTCTTTGACGCCGACTAACGAGAGGTAGAGGGTGCGGGGAATCGGTGTGGCCGAAAGAGTGAGGATATCGACAAGCTTGAACAGGTCTTTGAATTTTTCCTTATGCAAAACGCCGAAGCGCTGTTCTTCGTCGATCACGACGAGGCCGAGGTCCTTAAAAAGAACATCGCCGGAAATGAGGCGATGCGTCCCGATGACTATGTCGACCCCGCCTTCGCGCAATAGTTGTAAGATTTTCTTTTGCTCGGCCGGCGACCGAAACCGGCTCAGCATCTCGATCCGGATCGGGTAATCCAACATTCGTTGCCCGAAAGTTTCGAAATGCTGTTGCGCCAGCACGGTGGTAGGCGCCAGGACTACGACTTGTTTGCCGTCCATTACGGCCTTGAAAGCGGCCCGGATCGCGACCTCGGTTTTGCCGAAGCCGACGTCGCCGCAAATCAAGCGATCCATGGGCTGCGGCTGTTCCATGTCGGTCTTGGTATCGATGATCGCGGTCAGTTGATCGGGGGTTTCGCGATACGGAAAGGAGTGTTCAAACTCCGCCTGCCATTTGGTGTCGGCCCCAAAAGCGTGGCCCGGGTTAGTTTGGCGCTCGGCCTG
>QHPM01000062.1 GCA_003219095.1 Verrucomicrobiota bacterium | reverse complement strand
ATTCGGTTACCAAATTGCTGGACGCCGCCAAAAACCTAATCGCGTCAGCCAAGGGCGCGCGGATTGATTACATCAGCATCGTCGATGCTCAAAATTTGCAGCCATTGGAAAAATTGCGACCGAACGCGCTCATCGCGCTCGCGGTTTTCATCGGAAAAACGCGGTTGATCGATAACTTGCGACTGACGTGAAGGAATTCGATTTCGTTGTGGTCGGGAGCGGGATCGCGGGCTTGAGCTTTGCCTTGAACGCGGCGCAGCACGGCTCGGTCGCCGTAATCACGAAACGCAAAGGGGCCGACAGCAACACCGCGTGGGCGCAAGGCGGGATTGCCTGCGTCACCAGCGATGAAGATTCTTTCGAGTTGCACGTGCGCGACACGCTCGAAGCCGGTGCCGGGCTTTGCGACGAAAAAGTAGTACGCACGATTGTGACGGAAGGCCCGGAAGCGATCCGGGAGCTTATGAAAGTGGGCGTCCATTTTGATGAACGCGAGGTTTCGGGCCATCGCGAGCTCGATCTCGGGCGCGAGGGCGGGCATTCGAAGCGGCGGGTGTTGCACGTGCAGGACGTCACCGGCCGCGAGATCGAAAACAAACTACTGGCGGCGCTCGCTCGATCGCCGCGGGTGCAATTGTTGGAAAACCATACCGCGATTGATTTAATCACCGCGGCGAAACTTGGATTCGCAACGGAAGATCGGTGTCTCGGGCTTTATTCGCTCGATGAGAAAACGGGCGACGTTGAAACAATTCGAAGCGATCGGGTGGTGCTGGCTGCCGGGGGATGCGGGAAGGTTTATCTCTACACCACCAATCCGGCGGTTGCGACGGGCGATGGCGTAGCCATGGCATGGCGCGCCGGCGTCGTTATCGCGAACATGGAATTTGTTCAATTCCATCCCACCTGTCTCTTCCATGCTGAACAACGTTCGTTCCTGATTTCGGAAGCGGTCCGCGGCGAAGGCGGAACCTTGCGTGACGGCCGCGGCGAAGATTTCATGCTGCGATATCACCCGCGTGGCTCGCTGGCTCCGCGCGACGTGGTGGCGCGGGCGATCGATGCCGAGATCAAACGCAGCGGCGCGCAATGCGTTTATCTGGATATCACCCACAAGCCCGAGGCATTTTTGCGTGAACGTTTCCCGCACATTTTCGAAACCTGCCTGCAGCTCGGGATCGACATGAGCCGGCAGCCGATTCCGGTGGTGCCGGCGGCACATTATCAATGCGGAGGGATCAAGACCGACGTCAACGGCGGGAGCAGTCTGCGTGGTTTGTACGCCATCGGGGAGGTGGGCTGCACCGGCTTGCATGGGGCAAATCGGCTGGCCAGCAATTCGCTGCTCGAAGGAGTGGTGGTGGCGCGCCGGGCTGCCGCGGCGATGGTGCGCGAGTTTCCTCGAGAGCAGGATCACAAAATTGCGTTGCCGGAATGGGTCTCCGGCAAGGTCCAAGACGTGGACGAACTGGTAGTGATTTATCACAACTGGGACGAGATCCGGCGCTTGATGTGGGATAACGTCGGGGTGGTTCGCACCGACAAACGCCTGCAACGCGCGGCCTCGCGTTTACGGAATCTGCAGCGGGAGATCCGTGAATTTTATTGGAATTTCAAGGTCTCGGTTGACCTCCTCGAACTGAGGAATCTTGCCACGGTGGCGGCACTGATCGTGGACAGCGCGCTGCTCCGCAAAGAGAGCCGGGGACTGCATTATACCCTGGATTATCCGCAGACCGACGAAGTCCATTTTCGGCACGATACCGTGGTATCGCGTGGCTAAATGCTTGGAATGGATACTGCTGCAATCATAGATAGCCCGCCAGGAAGGATTCCTCGAAAAGAGGAAAAACCCTTGCCTGTCGGCAAGTTTTCGGTAAAACAAGGCCACGCCAATGAGAAAAGGTTTTCCCGCCGCCGCTCTAATGCTTCTTGGGGCGGGGGTGGTGATGGCCCAATCGCCTTACGAGAGCGCGGCCGATTTCGCCAAATACGCCCGCAAATTGCGAGAACAAGCCTTACTCAAAGTCGAGCCGCAGGTTTTTGTCCCAACCGCTTCCCGGACCAACACCGCGACACATTACCCTTGGAGGGCGAACGTCGTGACAACGGTATTTTGGGTTGGCGAACAAGCCGGCGGGAATAATCCAGTCCCAAATTACAAGAGCTGCTGGGACGCGAACTGGACCTCGAATTACGGTGGCTTTGATACTCCTGACACGTCCTCACGCCGGAATTACATTCCCGCTTCATTTACCCCGCGGCAGAACCCTTTTTATTGTGCGCTTCCCTACAACGACGTTACGCACGGACAGTTCAAGCCGGAGGCGCCGTTGGTAATTCCATGGTTTAGGACTGCCTACACCGAACCGGGCCGCTCCGTTTGCAAAGACCGCTGGCTGGCAATCCGCAAAGGCGGTCGCGTTTGCTACGCCCAATGGGAAGACTGCGGACCATTCCGCACCGACCATTTCCAGTACGTTTTCCAGAATGAACGGCCGAAGCCAAACTTGAATCACGGGGCTGGCCTCGATGTCTCTCCCGCCGTGCGCGATTATCTCGGGCTCGGCCCGACCGATGTGACC
>QHPM01000061.1:487-4170 GCA_003219095.1 Verrucomicrobiota bacterium | reverse complement strand
CTTCTGCTCGATTCCCTTCTTTCGCGCATGAGTAGGAGTAGGAGCATGAGCAGGAGAAATGCGCGGCCGCGTTTCCCACCAATAAATCCCAATCGCAGCCAAGGTAATTAAGAAGAAGTAGACGGTTAAAAAATACTTCCACGGCACAACGACACCACGTGGCGGAGTAAGCGCGCGATCGAGCGCACTCTGGACGACCTGGGTGCTTTGATCGAGTGCCTCTTGGGCTGTCATTTTGTGGAAGATTGCGTTCTCAGTCGCGCGCTTCTGTTCGTTAAAGAGTAATTGACCGACCGGCGTCACGGGCCGGAAAGGCGAAGTGTCAATCAGATCGTTTAACAGTTTAACTCCATCCCTAAGTTTCTTTGGAATAGCTGGATCTGACGCGATATATTTTTGAAAAGCCCATTCATTGATGTGCCGGTTCGCGTTTTGCGTCGGCACGTAAATGCGGCCGATGCTTTGCAGGCGCAGCCGCTCGCTTTCGCCGATGATTTCGCGGGCGCGCTGGCTGCACATGAACTTAATCAATTCCCAGGCGCCTTCTTTTTGTCGGGCGGTCGATGGAATCGCGTAACACCACCCGCTGACCCAGCTATGGCCGCCGTCCTCTTTCCCGGCTGCGGTAGTAGGCAATGGTGGAAGTGTGACCGCGTAGTTCAAGTTTTGGCCGTATTGCGCCAGCACCTGTGGAAAAATCCAGTAACCGTCGATCTTCATAGCAACCTTGCCCTGGACGAACAGATCGAGCTCACCGGGCGGGGCGTTCCGTTGGCCGGACTGGGCTGTTCCTTCGAAAGCGAATTCCCTTTGTGCTCCGCCTAACGAATCGTAGACTCGCGTCATCCACTCCAGCGCCGGCACCACGGCGGGAGAGTTCAAGGTGCAGCGACGGCGATTGTCGCTCATGAACTGGCCGCCGTTCATCCAACTGTAGAGATAAAGCCAGGCGTTGCCGAAGTTGGGCGCGAAGCCAAGCTGGGCAATGCGTCCGCGGGCGTCGTGTTCGGTCAATTTGACCGCCATTTGCTCGAGCTCTTCCCAGGTGCGCGGTGGTTGCGCTTCGCCGGTTGCGTCGACAAAGCCGGCCCGCTTCAACAAATCCTTATTGTAAAAAAGCGCACGGTCATCGACTCGCTCCGGAATTCCATAGACGCCGCGTTCATGAGTAGTCGGATTTTCATAGACAACTTCGTCCCAGCACGACTTGTAAAAATTCTGCGGCCGAATTGCGTCGGCTGCGGGATTCGTCGATTCCCGCGCGACAAAATTATCCAACTTGGTGAAGGCGCCGCGCGCGGCCCATTCGCTCACTGCGTAACGATCAAACAAGATCAAATCGGGCGGCATGCCGCCCGCGACGCTAACGAGAAATCGGGTCGGATCGGCGGTTTGGTCGCGCGAAGCGGTTTGTCCGGTTACAATTTTGTAAATCGGATGCGTCGGATCTTTTTCATGGGCAATGCGGCTTTGTGTTTCGAACTCGCGCATCGCATCTTCAACCGAGGCTGCTTCCGGCCCACTCTCGGCCAGATAACCGATTTCGACGACACCGCGTTCATCGTGTTTGATTCCGCGCTCGGGATTCAAAAACCAAAGCGCGCCAAAGAGAAGGAGCGCGCCCAGGAGAAATTTCCACGCTTTCACGACTGAGGAGAATAGAACCGTCATCCCGAGCGAAGTCGAGGGATCCCGTGGAAGCTAACTTAAAGCTTGCGGAACGGGATTCCTCGACTTTCGCTCGGAATGACCGCCGAAGAATATGACAATCCACCCGCTGGGAGACACCGCTCTAATAATTGATTTGGCCGACGAATCTTCCGATGCGGACCAATTACTGGCGCTTTCTCTTTTTGCGGCCGATGCAATCGAACGGGCAAGACTCCCCGGAGTGGTCGATGTTACCTCGGCGTACCGGTCAATTGCGCTCTTTTTTGCTCCGGGGCAGGTCGAGCAAAACATCAAAGAAAAAATTCGGGCACTGATCCTGCCGAAGAGAGCGCGGTCAAGAGGGAAAGCACGGAGAACCGAAATTCCGGTTTGTTATGACAATGAGTTTGCTCTCGATCTGGCTCGCGTCGCTGGTCATACTTCACTGACAGGCGACGGCATCATTGCATTGCATGCCTCAACCGAATACACCGTAGCCTGCATTGGATTCGTGCCTGGATTTCCTTTTCTCGCGGGGCTGCCGGAAAAGTTGCGGGTACCACGACTGGAAAGCCCGCGGACGAAAGTTCCGGCTGGTTCCGTGGCGATCGCGAACGCTCAAGCTGGCATTTATCCATTTGAATCGCCGGGAGGTTGGAATGTGATCGGCCGGACTCCGTTGCGCTTGTTTAGGGTGAACGAAAATCCGCCCGCGTTCTTACGACCCGGCGATCGCGTTCGTTTTCGTAGAATCACCCGCGCGCAATTTGATGCCGAACTGGAATGACGGCCTCGGTCATTTCCGCAGGGTTCCACACTACGGTGCAGGATTGCGGCCGCGCTGGACTGCGGAAGTTTGGCGTGACGCCTGGCGGCGCGCTCGATTCCGTTTCTTTGCGTCTCGCGAATCTTCTGGTCGGCAATCCCGAGTGCGTGGCTGGTCTCGAAATTACAAGCGGTCGAGTGCGATTGAAGGTCGAGGTCGACCGATTGGTGGCGTGGGCCGGCGGCGAATTCGAGATGCGGATTGGAGACGAGCCAATTCCGATTTTGCATTGCGCTCGGGTTTCAGCGGGTGCCGTAATCGAGATTTCGCCAAAGCACGGTGGTCGTGTCTGGCTGGCCATTTCCGGTGGAATCGATGTTCCTGAAATTCTGGGAAGTCGTGCGACCGATTTGCGGGCGCACTTCGGTGGATGGGAAGGCCGCGCATTACGCGATGGGGACGCGCTCCCACTGGGTGCGGAATCAGAACTTTGCCGCCGTTTTCGCGCCGCGATTCCAATTGGCGTTTCCGATTGGAGCGCACCTCGATTCGTCCCGCGCAGAAGATTTCTACGCGTTATTCGCGGCAAGAATTGGGATGATGATATCGGAGCAAAATTGCTTGCACAAAAATTCCGGGTGGCGATGAATTCCGACCGCATGGGTTTGCGGTTAGAAGGCGGTGAGATTGGATCGAATAACCCGCCCGAGCTCGTTTCCGAAGCAGTGGCGCCCGGAACGATTCAGCTTCCGCCTAGCGGCGCGCCGGTCGTCCTTCTTGGTGATTGCCAGACGATCGGGGGTTATCGGAAAATCGCGCACGTGATCACGGTCGATCTCGGCTACGCGGCACAATTGCAGCCGCTCGACGAAGTTCGGTTTGAATTGATCGAGCTGGAAGAATCCCGCGAGCTTTTGCGAGAACGCGAACGCGACATCGCGCTTTTTCGCGCCGGACTGGAGGCGCGCTTTGGATGAAAATCGATCTAAATTCTGATCTCGGGGAAGGGGCGGGTCACGACGATGAAATTCTAAGTCTCGTTAGCTCTGCGAATATCGCATGCGGATTTCATGCCGGAGATCCGGCCTCAATTTTCAATTCCATTCGCGCGGCGAAAGAGAAAGGCGTCGCGGTGGGGGCGCACCCAAGCCTCAACGATCGAAGAAATTTCGGACGAACCGAAATGCAAGTGAGCGCAGTGGAGGTTTACGCGCTCGTTGCCTATCAGGTCGGGGCCTTTCACGCGCTTTGCACCGCGTCGGGAGTG
>QHPM01000061.1:0-405 GCA_003219095.1 Verrucomicrobiota bacterium | reverse complement strand
CCGGCCGGAACCGAGTTGTTTAGAGCGGCGCAGGAATTGGGACTGCAAACCGCGGCCGAAGTCTTCGCGGACCGCAACTACAATAGCGACGGCACGCTTGTTTCCCGAACAAAGCCGGACGCGCTGTTGCATGATCCAAGTGAAGCAGCGGAGCGCGTGCTCCGCATGTTGCGGGAAGGAAAGATTTGCGCGGTTGATGGTAGCGACGTTCGTGTTCAGGCCGAGACCATTTGCGTGCATGGCGATACGCCCGGCGCGGTGGAATTCGTGCGCACGTTGCGCTCGGCTCTGGAGAAAGAAGGAGTCATGCTACGAGCACCACAGCGAATGACGAAGGAATGACGAAGCACGAAGGTAGGCACCGCGAAACAGACCTTCGGGATTTTGGGAATCGGAGGTGAAGGC
>QHPM01000060.1:3133-9852 GCA_003219095.1 Verrucomicrobiota bacterium | reverse complement strand
TGAGCGGTGTGGTTGTGCTCGCGTTCGTCGTTTTTCACCTCCTTCATTTTACGGGCCGAAAATTCGATGCCCATTTCCCGATGTTGAAAAACGATCCGCTCAATCATTACGACGTCTATTCGATGATGGTTTATGGGTTTCAAAATATTTACGTCTCCGCCTTTTACATCATCGGCTTGTTTTTGCTCACCCTGCATCTGACCCACGGCGCTTCGAGCTTTTTCCAATCGCTCGGTTTGAACGACAAGAAGTTGACACCGCAACTCGCATTTGGGGCGCGAGTTTTCGCCTGGCTGCTTTTTATTGGCTACAGCTCTATTCCGGTAGCGATTCTTCTCGGCCGTATTCATCCAGCACAATAATTATGATCGGAAAACTCGAAGGGAAAATTCCGCCCGGCCCGCTCGAGCAAAAATGGCGGACCCACAAGAACAATTCACGTCTGGTTAGCCCAAATAATCGCCGAAAATTCGAGATCATTGTAGTTGGGTCGGGGCTGGCCGGCGGATCGGCCGCGGCCACCCTTGGCGAGCTTGGTTATCGGGTGAAATGCTTTTGTTACCAGGATTCGCCACGCCGCGCCCATTCCATCGCGGCGCAGGGCGGCATCAACGCTGCCAAGAATTATCAGAACGACGGCGATAGCGTGTTCCGATTGTTTTACGACACGATCAAAGGCGGCGATTTCCGGTCACGAGAAGCAAACGTTTACCGGCTGGCCGAAGTCAGCAATCTCATCATCGATCAATGCACCGAGCAGGGTGTGCCGTTCGCACGTGAATATGGGGGGCTGCTCGCCAATCGCTCTTTCGGCGGTGCGCAGGTTTCACGCACGTTTTACGCTCGGGGCCAAACCGGCCAGCAGCTTTTGCTCGGCGCCTATCAGGCACTATGCCGCCAAATTGCGCTCGGCACGGTGAAAATGTTTCCGCAAACCGAGATGCTCGACCTTGTTTTGGTTGATGGTCATGCGAAGGGGATCATCACCCGCGACCTTTGCACAGGGGAAATCCAGACCTTTGCGGGGGACGCTGTTGTTCTCGCCACCGGCGGTTACGGCAATGTTTTTTTTCTGTCGACCAATGCCCGCGGTTGCAATGTCACCGCCACGTATCGCGCTTACAAACGCGGCGCCCTGTTTGGTAATCCTTGCTTCACCCAAATTCATCCCACCTGCATCCCAGTAACCAGTCAGCATCAATCCAAACTTACTTTGATGTCTGAATCACTGCGCAACGACGGACGCGTTTGGGTGCCGAAACGGACTGAAGATTGCGCCAAACCACCAAATCCGATTCCAGATCCGGACCGCGATTATTACCTCGAGCGAAAATATCCGAGTTTCGGAAATCTCGCGCCCCGGGACATCGCCTCACGCGCCGCCAAGGAAGTATGCGACGAAGGACGCGGCGTCGGACCTGGCGGACGCGGTGTTTATCTCGATTTTGCCGACGCTATCGCCCGTCTGGGCGAAGATACCATTCGCGAGCGCTACGGAAATCTTTTCGATATCTACCAAAAGATTACGGCGGAAGACGCCTACAAAACACCGATGCGGATTTATCCGGCGGTGCATTACACCATGGGCGGGTTATGGGTCGATTACAATTTGATGAGCAACGTTCCCGGTCTGCACGTCATTGGGGAAGCGAATTTTTCCGATCACGGCGCGAACCGGCTCGGCGCGAGCGCGCTCATGCAAGGTTTGGCTGACGGTTATTTTGTTTTGCCCTACACCTTGCCAAATTATCTGGCCGGACAAATCGGAAAACGACCTGCGACGGATCATGAGGAATTCAAGCGGGTCGAATCCGAAGTCCGCGCGCGCGTGAGAAAATTGCTGGAGGTAAATGGGGACCGTACACTGACCTCGTTCCATCGTGAGCTGGGTCTGCTCCTTTGGGACAAATGCGGGATGGCACGAACTGCGACAGGTCTGCGCGAGGCGCTCGAAAAAATTCCGCAACTCCGCGACGAATTTTGGAAAAACGTGCGCGTTCCCGGTGAAGGCGAAAGCTACAATCAATCGCTCGAACGCGCCGGGCGCATCGCCGATTTTCTCGAATTCGCCGAATTGATGTGCATCGATGCCCTCGAGCGGGACGAATCGTGCGGCGGACATTTTCGCGTAGAGCATCAAACGCCCGATGGGGAAGCGCAGCGTGACGATGAAAATTTCGCCGCGGTCTTTGCCTGGGAATTTCAAGGGAACGGAAACATGGAGCCTCCGAAACTGCATCGTGAACCGCTGCATTTTGAGGCGGTGCATCTAAGCCAACGGAGTTATAAATGACGACCCGCTTCCACTGCGTCATCCCGCGCGCAGTCCAGGAATCCCGCGATCAAACCCTAACGGTAACGCTGCGGGCTTCTTCGACCCCGAGAACACTCGGGGCTCAGAATGACGCGAGTCGTTTATCGCGACCATGAACTTCAAGCTTAAAATTTGGCGGCAAGCGGACCCCAAAAGCAAAGGGAGACTGGTGAATTATGAAGCGCGCGATATTTCGCCGGACACCTCGTTCCTGGAAATGCTCGATATTATTAACGACGAGCTCACAGAACGCGGCGAAGGACCGATTGCCTTCGATTCCGATTGCCGCGAAGGAATTTGCGGTACCTGCGCGCTAACGATCAATGGACAAGCGCACGGTCCGAAGCATCCCGCGGCCGCCTGCCAGCTTTACATGCGATCTTTCGATGATGGCAAAACAATTACGGTCGAGCCGTTTCGAGCAAAACCATTTCCGCTGGTGCGCGATCTGGTGATCGATCGGAGCGCACTTGATCGCATCGTGCAGGCTGGCGGTTTCATCGCGGCGCGCGCCGGGTCCGCACCGGAAGCGAATTCAATTCCGGTCCCAAAACATAACGCAGATCTGGCGATGGAAGCAGCCGCCTGCATCGGTTGCGGAGCCTGTGCCGCGGCTTGTCCGAACGCCTCGGCCATGCTTTTCACCGCCGCAAAGGTTTCGCATCTCGCTTTTCTTCCGCAGGGCGCGCCGGAACGGACCTCACGGGTAACAAAAATGGTGCGTCAGATGGACGCAGAAGGTTTCGGCAATTGCACAAATACCTACGAATGCGAAGCAGTGTGCCCGGCGGAAATCAGCGCCAGTTTTATCGCCAAACTCAATCGCGAATATGCGATTGCGACGCTGCGGCGAAGCGCGGGGGAGTGAGCCGGATCGCAAATGCCGCGACGATCTGACGCCGGTAACGCACGCGTCTCGCGTGTTACGCCAGTCCGACTCGGACTTTCGGCGTCTCGCCGAAACGAACTTTCTTTGGAGTTCATTACTTCAAGCCATTCAATGCACGGGTAAAGTTCGCGATCGCGGGACGCGCTCGCCAGACACGCGAGACGCGTGTGCTACCCGGAATCAGATTGTCGCGCACGAGCAGGACCACAATTCGGGATCGAGTTCGGACTTTGCGCGCTTCTCGACAAGGTCGGCATTCATCTTCGGACGCATCACCGCAAAAATTGTCGACCCTGATCCCGACATCAACGCAGCACCGACTTCGGGTTGCTTCAGTAACCATACTTTCACTTGCGCAAGAAAAACAAATTTCTCGAAGACTGCGCGTTCCAAATCGTTCACAAAAGTGATGTCGCCGAATTTTTGCGACTGATAGATCGCGCCCGCAACCTCGCGCGTAGCCTGCCAGCGTGAATGGCGTCACGATCTCCCCTCGGCCACGGCACGTTGCAGCAATTTCATTCAAGAAAAACGAAACGTCCGAACCCAATTGCGCCGCCAGGGTGCTTAGCTTTTGACTTGAAAGCCCGGCATCGAAGAAGCGATTGAGTGCGCGCAAGGCTGCGGCCGCGTCGCTACTACCGCCACCCAACCCGGCACTGTGCGGAATTTTTTTGCGAAGCGTAAGCCGAATTTTCGGCTCGCGATTTATCTCGGAAAAAAACAAGCGGGTCGCGCGAACGACCAAATTGTCATCGCCGGCAAGGCCAGGTTCATCACAACGAAATTCGAATGCATTGGCGGATTCGAGCTCAAGCGAATCGCAAAGCGTGATTGGGACGATAAAAGTTTCAATTTCGTGAAAGCCATCCTCCCGGCGGCGTAGTACACGCAGGAAAAGGTTCACCTTCGCGTATGCCGGTTCTTCGATACATTGCATTGTACTCACAAATTAGCCGAAATTGACGAGATGAAACCCTCCAGCCGCGATCGCCTAATTATCGCGCTTGATGTCGGCACTCGCGCGGAAGCGATCTCTCTCGCGCTGACCCTGGTCCCGTTCGCGGGGTGGATGAAAATCGGTTTACAACTTTTCAGCGCCGAGGGACCTGATCTCGTGCGCGCCATTCGCGAAACGGGCGCCAACGTTTTTCTGGATCTCAAACTCCACGATATTCCCAACACGGTCGCACGAACCGTTGAATCCGTCGTTGGCTTGGACGTACAAATGTTAACGGTTCACCTCAGCGGCGGTGGCGAGATGGTACGGGCCGCTGTGGCGGTCGCGCCTGAGGGTTTGTTACTTCTGGGCGTAACGGTGCTGACTAGCGCCAACAGCGAAACATTGCGAGAAATCGGAATGGTTGAGGACGTTTCGCGGCAAGTCGTTCGACTGGCAGGAATCGGAGCGGATTGTGGCATCGGCGGCGTTGTTGCCGGCGCACAGGAAATCGGCGCATTGCGAAACGCAGTTGGCGAAAGCCTGAAACTGATCGTCCCGGGAATTCGCCCGCGCGGGAGCGAAGAGCATGATCAGAAACGCATCATGACACCTGCGGAGGCGATCAACGCCGGCGCTGACTATCTTGTGGTTGGGAGACCGATCACCGCTGCACCGGAGCCAGCGATTGCAGCCAGGAAAATTCTTCAGGAAATCGACAGCTGTGTTTTCCGAACTGATTGTCATTGACGATCCGACGCCGCGTTCCGGACCGCTCAACATGGCAATCGACGAAGCCCTGCTGAGTACCGCGCGATCTGCGATTTTGCGATTTTATCGGTGGAGCGTGCCATCCGTATCCTTCGGTTACTTCGTAAAGTTTGGCGAGGCGCTCGAGATTGCGGGCAATCGGGCAACAGTTCGCCGCTGGACAGGCGGCGGTATTGTGCCGCATGGCGAGGATCTGACTTATTCGATCATGATCGGATCAAACGATGATGCTTTCGCATTAGCATCGAAAATAATTTATCAGCGGGTGCATTTCGCTCTCGGTAACGCCCTGCGCGAAATTGGAATCGTTTCTGCCCTGGTCCAGAAGGAAGCGACGAAAATTTCCGACGCTTGTTTCGCCAATCCCGTCGTGTCGGACCTAATGGAAGGCAGCGGTAAAATTGCGGGAGCAGCTCAGCGCAAAACACGGGGCGGATTACTGCATCAAGGAAGCATCCAGCGTGGAAATTTGGAGGAGCGGTTTCGAAACGCATTCGCGAATTTGTTGAGCAACCGCATTATCGCCGCCGAAATTGACGTAGCTGTTTTGAGCATGGCGGAGGAATTGGCAGCAACCAAATATGCGACCGATGCGTGGCTGCGACGCCGCTAAATAATTGGGTCTGGAGGAACGACCTCCGTGTCGTCCCATACATTTTGGGATGGGACAGCGCCCGCCCCTCCAATCAAATCGGGGAAACATGCTTGGAGCTTTGACATTAAAAACCGGTCTTCTATTCTGAAATAGTGGAAGTTTCCCTGCGCTCGACCGCGGCACCGTTAAAAATTAGTCCGTTGACGCGAGTGGCGTCAGTGGTGCAGCCACAATTGGACGAAGTTTCAGCTCGCATTGGCCGCCAGACGGAAGCATTCGATCCGGCGATTGAAGGTTATATCAGCTACGCCCTGAACAGCGGGGGCAAACGGATGCGACCGCTCGTCGCTCTCCTATCCGGCGCTGCCACCGGTGCGGTTACAAAAGCGCACATCGATCTGGCAGTAATTGTGGAGCTGATTCATCTCGCCACACTGGTTCACGACGACGTCATGGATGAAGCTGAGCGCCGTCGCAGCCAGCCAACCTTGAACGCCCGTTGGGGCAATGCACTGAGTGTGCTCCTGGGCGATTCCCTTTTCGCGCACGCGCTTGAGCGACGTCTGCACCGGAGAGATCATTCAAACGCAGCGACGCTTCGATCTGCACCTGGCGGTGGAGGAGTATTTTCGGATCATTGAACTAAAAACCGCGACCTTGTTTGCGATTGCGGCCGAACTGGGCGCGAAACTGAACAACGCTCCTGCTCCGCAGATCGAAGGGCTGGCAAATTTCGGACGTCACCTCGGCGCCGCCTATCAGATTTACGATGACTGCATTGACCTGGCGGGACGCGAGAGCGCAACGGGCAAAACGCTGGGCACCGATTTGCGCAAGGGCAAGATGACGCTCCCAATGTTGCGATTATTGCATCATGCTTCAGCGATCGAGAAGGAGCGCTATTGTCAGCTTATTCTCGAGGGCGATTACGCTTCGGTCAGTCTTCTGTTAAAAACGACAGCCGCAGCTGCGATGGACGAGTCGCTTGCCAGCGGCGTTGCGCGTTCGCAACAGGCTCGGGCGCAACTCGAAGACCTGCCCGAATCGCGCGCCTTGGAATCGCTCCATCTTTTCGCCGACACCATTGGGCTGATGCTACAATCGCTTCGCGTGCAGGCGGCCTAACGGGGCGAGGCGTGATGGCGGCGATCAAGATTCGCGAGCTGCCGGAGGAGGATCGTCCGCGCGAGAAGTTGTTGAAACATGGGGC
>QHPM01000060.1:0-3067 GCA_003219095.1 Verrucomicrobiota bacterium | reverse complement strand
GGCGTCGGTTTGGCCAAGGCCGTGCAACTAGCCGCGGCCTTCAAGCTCGCCGACAGAATGGCGAAAGAGAAAATTGTTCGCGAAAAGATCGATTCGCCTGAGCTGGTCAACGAATTTTTCGGCACGGAAATGCGCGCATTACAAAAGGAATCGCTGCGCGTCTTGCTGCTTGATACTCGCTATCGCTTTCTTGAGACGCACGAGATTTCGCTCGGGAGCGTAAACGAGAGTATTGCTCATCCCCGCGAGGTGTTTCGGCCCGCCCTTCTCGTGGCCGCTTACGCCATCATTGTCGTGCACAATCATCCTTCGGGCGATCCCACTCCAAGCAGTGCCGATCACAGCCTGACCCGCCGGCTGGCCGAGGCCGCTGAGTTATTGCAAATCAAACTCCTTGATCACGTCATCATCGGTTCGCCCGCCGAAGGCCGTGCGGCTTACTTCAGCTTCAAGGAGGCCGGTGTGCTCTGATGATTCATCTGACCGCCATCATTGGTTCGGGGGCGAAGATTGGCACGAACGTTGAGATCGGTCCCCACACCATTATTGGTGGCGCCGTTACCATCGCCGACAATTGCGTGATCGGCGCAAATGTCGTGATTGAAGCGGAAGTAACCGTTGGTCGCAGCAATCGAATCGGGCACGGCGCGATTATCGGAGGTGAGCCGCAGGACGTTGGTTTCTCTCCCACCACCCGAAGTCGAGTGGAAATCGGCGAGAAGAATATGATTCGCGAGCACTGCACAATTCATCGCGGGACAGCAGAAGACAGCGTCACTAGAATCGGCAACGGGAACTTTCTTATGGGCGGAGTCCATGTTGGGCATAACTGCGAGATTGGGGACAAAGTAATCATCGCAAACAATTGTTTACTCGGCGGGTATGTGCGGGTTGATGACGGCGCATTTCTCGGCGGCGGCTGCGTCTTTCACCAGTTTATGCACGTCGGGCGACTCGCAATTGCGCAAGGCGCGTCGGCCTTTAGCAAAGACATTCCGCCCTTTCTTATTGCGGCCGAACGCAACTGTGTTTTTGGGTTAAATACGGTCGGACTTCGTCGCGCCGGGTTTTCCCGGGAGCAGCGAGATGAAATCAAGCGCGCGTTCAAGTTGGTGTATCTGAGTGGGCTCAACACGCGGCAAGCACTGGAGAAATCCCGGGAGAGCGAATGGACAGAAGCCGGCGATGAATTTTTGCGTTTTGTGCGTCACGCGATTACGAAACGAGGAATCTGTCCGCTCAAACGTGGCGCCGAGCTGTAGCGGCGTCCGTGTCGGGCGCGCTAGGAATGAGTTGCGCCCGATCCGGGCGCCTCTACAGCGCCAGCATGGCGAGCATCCGGCCGGTGCGACCTTTTTCGATCCGATGCGAATAGTAGGCGTTCAGATTGCAGGCTGTGCAAACACCGCTGTCATGAACTTCCTCCAAGCCGGCAGCACGACACTGTCGAATGATCTCCGCGGCAAAATCGACCTCGTAATGCGGCGGACGAATGCATGGGCTGAGCTGCGCAATGAGGTCACGTGATTCGATCGAAAATTTTTCCCGTATTTGAGCGATCGCTTTGGAAACGATACGCAGCTCCGTTCCCCTTTTTCCTGAATGAATCAGGGCAGCGGCGCGTTGCTTTCGATCAACAAGGTAAACGGCGCAGCAGTCGGCGACGTAAATTCCGAGGCAAACGTCGCGTCGGTTCGTAATCAGACCGTCGCAGCCTTCGAAACAGCGATCTTCTGCCAACGGCGACTCAATCGTTGCAATTTCATCCCCATGGACTTGTTGGGCGGTTGCAAACGCGTCCTCCAGCAATCCAAGGGCGCTTCGCGCTTGCCGGTGAACTTGATCCAAATTCGCCAGCACAACAGCTTTGTCGTTTGACAATTCCACGTCCGGAACGCGTCCCACAAAACCATGACGATAACCCAGGCGCTCCAGCGTCGGGAATTTTTCGAGCGGCAGCTCGTTACTTTGCAAGTGAGCTCTCGAGCTTCGTCCGGGTATGCGTAACCTTCGCCGGGGCGCAATCGCCATTGAGCGGAAGCGGTGTCGGCTTCGGCGCCGGCGTGGGCCTCGGATCGTGCAATTTGCTACGCGTTCTCGGCTCATCGACGCAGGCCGAATATTTAACTTCCGTGGCCGTGGCTCGATCGAATTCCGCAACCGCAGTGTTCCAAGTGTAGAGCGCTTGCAAGCGGGTGGATTGCGCGGTGGTGAGCTGCAAACGTGCGTCCAAAACTTCCAACTGCGTGCCGGCGCCGGCATCAAGGCGCGCTTGGGCGAGTCGCAATGCTTCAGTCGCCTGCTCGACATTTTTTTCCTGGCTTTGAATCAGCTCCTTACCCTGCAGCAAGTTCGAGTAGGCCTGTTGTACCTCAAGCTCTACCTGCCGCACGTCATCATCCAACGTGACCTTCGATTCCTCCAGAATCGCGCGCGCCTGCTTCACCCGTCCGAAAGTCGCACCCCAATCCCAGATCGCCCAACTGCCGGTGGCACCGAAGATATAACCACTCCGCGCTGCACGGATATTGTCGGTCAAGGGCGAGCTGCGGAACTCCTCACCAGCGGTCGCATTTATCTGGGGAAAATAGGTAGAGCGCGCGACGCCAACCTGAGAGTTATTTGAAAACACGATTGCTTTTTGTTGTTTGATAAAAGGTCGGTTCTCTTTTGCCAGAGCAATCGCCTGTGTTATCTGAATCACACGCGGGATGTAGACCAATTCGCCCACGGCTTCGAGCGGAGCGCTGTCTCCGCGTCTAGGGTTAAAATCAAGGCCGAGCGTTTTGGCGAGCTGGAGCTGAGAAATACGATAATTATTTTGCGCGGTGATAAGCTGCGGAATTTGATTTGATAACGCGACTTGCGCCTGGAGCACGTTGAAGCGTGGCACCGTTCCCGCCTCAAAGCGGTTTTGCTGATCTTGCAATTGGCTCTGAAGCACACGGACCGATTCCTCCTGCACGCCGATTAGTGCGCGATCGAGCAGAATCAGATAAAATTGCTCCCGCACTGTTGCCACGATCAGATCGATCGAGTTGCGGAATGAGAAGTAGCTACTGTCCCG
>QHPM01000249.1 GCA_003219095.1 Verrucomicrobiota bacterium | reverse complement strand
TGCGATCGATCCAGTCCGGATCGAGATCCCGATCGAGCATTTGGCGCACTTCGCTGAGTGCGCTTTCCAGTTCGGTCTGTCTTGCCGCATCCAGCCGCGGATACGGCATCACCCAATCGGCCACAAAATTCCCTAGGAAAAGCCCCTTGGCGAAACCGAGCTCCTGGCGGCCGCTGAAAAGCAGCTCCTCGGCTTGCTGCATTTCTTTCTGTCGCTGAATTTCTGCTTCGCTTTGTGCCATGTTCAGGGGTCGCCGCGTGGCGAGTCACGAACTGTATTCGCTGGCGTCGTTCTGTCCACTCAGGTGGCGCAGAACGCCTGACACAATTTGTAGCGCGGTTTTGTGTCCTCTTCGCCATTGACTGGCCCGTGGTCCGGCCACGTTCAACACGATCGTCATCCCGAGCGAATGCGAGGGACCTCCCT
This sequence comes from Verrucomicrobiota bacterium, assembly GCA_003219095.1. GTDB lineage: Bacteria > Verrucomicrobiota > Verrucomicrobiia > Chthoniobacterales > UBA10450 > AV69. The sequence continues at coordinate 3,488 of QHPM01000249.1, read as the reverse complement.
TAGCGTCACGGCGCACTCGAACGTTTGCGGGGTTCCTCGCCGTCTGCGGGGCTCGGAATGACAGACTGCGGATGAACGCGATTGCCAACTCGATCGCCTTGCCGATATCCACTAGCTCGCTGTCAATCACCAGATACGGCTTCCGCATTTCGATACTGCGATCAAGCGTTTCACGGGTTCCGCCGATCGGCTCGCCATTTGAAATGATCAACGTGCCATCCGAATCGGCCACATTGCGTGCGGTGCGTTCGGCATATCCGGCGTTCGCCAACTCCGTCACCGGATAATGTTTCGGAATTATCCCATCTTCGGCCAACCGCCCCGCTGGACACCACCCGCCGCACTTAACTTCAAGGGAAAGCGCGGCATCGAGCGCCCCACGATCAACCCCAGTTTGTCCGCCAGAAATAACTTTCAGCAATTTAGAGTCTCTTTTTTGCGACCATCGGTAAACTCGCAACGAAAAAAGCCGGCAATTTCCTGCCGCCGACCCATTTCTGCCCCGAAATGGAATACTCTCTGCTGCAAATCTGGCCGCGTCTAAGGTCATTCTCCGTGCAACCACGACGAAAAGAAACCTTGTTAGTGACCACTCTGTTAGGCATCGCCTGGACAGCAGGGATTGCCTTTGGTTTGCGTACCTTATTAAGCTATGAGAGTACGCCCGGCAAGATAGGGGCCGTACCATCCAAATGGCCGGCGACGTCGCAAATTGAGCGGCTTACGAATCGCCCGACGTTAATCATGTTAGCCCACCCGCGCTGCCCGTGCACGCGCGCGAGCGTCGCCGAGCTGGGGCAGATCATGGCACGTTTGCAGGGGAAGGTATACGCCTACGTAATGTTCCTACATCCGGCACAGTCCAATGCCGGATGGGAGGATACCGGCCTTCGGCGCAGCGCCGCTGCGATTCCCGGAGTGGAGGTTCGGTCGGATGTTGATGGAGTGGAGGCGCGCCGATTCGGCGCCGAAACATCTGGCCACACTCTTCTGTTCGACCGCGATGGCCGCCTGCTCTTTAGCGGAGGCATCACCGAATTTCGCGGACATGCCGGTGACAACACCGGTGAGCGCGCGATTGAGTCACTGGTTAATGGCCAGGCGCCCGCGCGAACCGCCACGTCCGTGTTCGGTTGCGCCTTAGCTAACCGGTCGCAGAAAGAAGACAGAGCGCTATGTCAGAAATAGTTGAACAATCCCTCCAGTCCAATGGTTGGACCAATCGGGCCGACGAACTGTTTCAGCAGCATCGGCAGGAGATTTATCGAAAGACGGATCAGTTATTTGCCTGGCTGATGGCCTTCCAGTGGGTGGCTGCGATCATGATCGCGATGATCATTTCGCCGCGGACCTGGGTCGGCCAATCAAGCTACGTTCACACTCACATCTGGGCCTCAATCTTTATCGGAGGCGCAATCAGCCTCTTCCCAATTTGGATGACGCGAGCTTGGCCGGGCTCAGCACTGACTCGCCACATCATTGCGGTGGCTCAAATGCTAATGTCCGTTCTGCTTATCGATTTGACCGGCGGTCGCATCGAAACCCATTTTCACGTCTTTGGATCGCTTGTCATCCTCTCTTTCTACCGTGATTGGCGTGTCTTAATTTCGGCGACAATTGTCGTTTATCTGGATCACTTTCTTCGCGGAATTTACTGGCCCTACTCGGTCTATGGCGTCCTTAGCGCCAGTCCGTGGCGATCCGTCGAGCACGCTGGTTGGGTGATTTTCGAAGACGTTTTCCTCGTCATCTCGTGTCTGCGCAGTATTCGTGAAATGCGTTTCGTTGCCAATCGCACCGCTGCGCTCGAGTCGAGCGAGCAGAATTTCCGGCAGATATTCGAGGAAGCGCCGATCGGCATGGCCGTGGTAGGGCTTGATAGCCGCTACGCCTGGGTAAATGCCACGCTCTGTAACATGGTCGGCTACTCGGAAGAGGAGCTCACCAGCCGAACGCCGTCGGAAATTACCCATCTCGACGACATCGATATGGATAAGCAACTAACCCAGCACTTATTGAGCGAGACAACGCGCACCTGCGTGGAAAAACGTTACCTGCGGAAGGACGGCGAGATAATCTGGGCCACCCGGACTGCCTGCTTAATGCGCGACGAAAATGGTAGGCCGCGTCACTATCTGGCTATGGTGGAGGACATCACGCAGCGCAAGAAAGATGCTGTTGCGCTCGAGGAAGCGAAAAATGAAGCAGAGCGCGCCAATCGCGCGAAAGATAAATTCTTGGCCGCTCTCTCACACGAGTTGCGAACCCCCCTGACTCCCGTCCTCATGTCTGCCGCCGCCCTCGAGAAAGAGCCTGGCATCAAGCCAGAGCTGCGTCGTCAATTCGGCATGATGCGACGCAACGTCGAACTCGAAGCTCGACTCATCGACGACTTGCTCGACCTTACCAGGGTTTCCCACGGCAAACTTCGACTGCTTGTTTCCGGTCCCATCGATGTCCATTCGTTGCTCGCTCACTCCGAACAGATCGTCCGGAGTGACGCGCGGGAGAAGTCCTTAGCCCTCCACCTCGAATTGACCGCCAACGAGCATCATGTCGCTGGTGACGCCGCTCGAATTAATCAGGTGTTTTGGAACTTACTAAAAAATGCAATCAAGTTCACGCCTCCCGGCGGTCAAATCACCGTGTGGACGGCGAATCCCACCCAGGGACAATTTGTTCTAACCGTGAGCGACAACGGCATCGGGATCGATCAGGAAACGCTTCCTTTTGTTTTTCGAGCGTTTGAACAGGGAGACGTTCGAGGATTGCAGCCTTGCAGCGGCCTGGGGCTTGGCTTGTCGATTTCGAAGGCGATTGTCGAACTCCACGGGGGAACTATTCGTGCGGAAAGTGCCGGACGAGGTCGGGGCGCAGTGTTTACTGTCGAACTGGGCACGGTCTTGCCATTTCCCGAGGCTCAAATTCAGGCATCACAGCCGCCGCGCTTTGGGGATGTATCATACCGTTTGCTCGTAGTTGAAGATCACGAGCCGACACTAGCGGTCCTGACCAGGCTTCTTCGCTGTCAGGGACATGAGGTAATGCCTGCCGCCACCGTGCAACGCGCCCTCACTTTGGCCGCTGATCACACCTTTGATTTTGTTATCAGCGATCTTGGGTTGCCAGACGGCAACGGCATAGATCTGATGATGCAGTTGAGTAATGACTATGGTCTTCGAGGGATCGCCCTGACCGGCTACGGAATGGCCGAAGATCTTGCCAAAACAGAGCAGGCTGGTTTCCTGGCGCATCTGGTGAAGCCGATCAATTTTGATCAACTCCACCGCGTCCTTGAGCAATGCAATTAGCCGCCGGCTGAAGAATCTAGCTGGTGAAAGCGATTCGCGGCGGGTTGACTTAAGGGTGAGCGCGGAGTTTGAGAAACTTTTCCGGCGCTCGTCATCCCCGGCTGGTCCAAGATTGGCCTGCAAAGGCTGCAGGCACCGGCGTGGAATTTTTTGGCGCTCCCGGCGCACCAAGAGCAG
>QHPM01000113.1 GCA_003219095.1 Verrucomicrobiota bacterium | reverse complement strand
GTGGTCGATCGCAGTGAGATCATCGATGGAAGCAAGGTCAGAATTGGGGATGTGATTCTGGGACTTTCTTCTAACGGATTGCACACAAATGGATATTCGCTCGCGCGTAAAATCCTGTTCGAAAGATTGAAACTTAAGCTTTCGTCGCGAATTCCCGGCGTTCGGGGAACACTCGGCGAAGCGTTATTGCGCGTGCATAGAAATTATCAGCCAGTGTTGGCGAAAGTTCGGCGCGAAATAATTCGCGGCCTTGCCCATATCACCGGCGGCGGATTAATCGACAACCTTCCGCGTATCCTGCCAAAGAATTGTGATGCCGTGATTGATACTCGCAGCTGGCGTGTTCCTGAAATTTTCAGTTTCATCGGCAGAAAGGGAAAAGTTGATCGGGCAGAAATGTATCAGGTTTTCAATATGGGAATCGGCATGGTCGCGATCGTCAGCCAGCGCGATGTTGCGGCCGCGAAACGAATGTTGCGGGCAAAAGTGATCGGCCGGATCGAGCCCGGAAGCGGGAAGACCAGATTGTCATTCTGAGCCCTGAATCCTTCGGGGTCGAAGAATCCCGTGGCGCTACCTTTAAGCTTACCCCCCGGGATCCCTCGACCGCTCGGGATGACAACGCGTTAGGTCGTGTCTAGGGTGACCACAATGGAAAAGCGTCGCCTCGGCCGAACAAATATGGATGCGACCGTGCTGGGCTTTGGCGGCGCGGGCATCGCCAGCGAGAGCGCGGAAAACATCGGGCGTGTCCTGAACGGCGCACTCGATGCCGGCATTAACGTCATCGACACGGCGGAATGTTATGAAGGCGGCGAGGAATCAATCGGTAACGCGATCAGCAAACGGCGCGATGAGTTTTTCCTTTTCACCAAATGCGGGCATCCGCGCGGAATCGGGAGTGAAGATTGGTCGGCCAGCTCAATTTTGGAAAGCGTCGAACGCAGTTTGCGCCGTTTGCAAACGGACCGCATCGATCTCATTCAATTGCATGGATGTTCGGAGGCAGTCCTGAAAAAGGGCGAAGCGATTTCTGCCCTAGAGAAAGCGCGTGGGCGCGGCTGGGCGCGCTATCTCGGCTACAGCGGCGATGGTCAGCCGGCACGCTTCGCGCTGGAATGCGACGCCTTCGACGCGTTGCAAACGTCCATTAGCATCGCCGATCAGGAAGCGATTTCGCAGATTGCTCCGCTGGCGCGCGCGCGAAACATTGGCCTGATTGCAAAACGACCGCTGGCCAATTTCGCGTGGAAGACCGGGCACAAGCCGATCAATTCCTACCATCACGAATATTACGAACGGTTGCGAAAACTGAATTTCGATTTTTTGCGCAATGGTTCAGCCGAAGAGTCCATCGCCATCGCCTTGCGTTTTGTCTTGAGCGTGCCGGGAGTGCACAGTGCGATTGTAGGGACGACGAAACCGGAGCGGGGCCAGGAAAACGCGCGCCTGCTCGAATCACGTCCGCTCCACCAGAACGAATACAACGCCATCCGGGAGCGCTGGGATGTGATCGCCCCTAAAACCTGGATCGGACAACCATGAAACAAAAAAAACTTGGACGCGGCGGACCGATTGTTTCCGCGATCGGACTCGGCTGCATGGGCATGTCGGAATTTTATGGCGACCGCGACGATGCGGAATCGCTCGCCACGATCGACCGCGCGATCGACCTTGGAATTACTTTCTTCGATACCGCCGACATTTATGGTCCGGACACGAATGAGCAATTGCTCGGACGCGGAATTCGCGGCAAACGCCATCGCGTTGTCATCGCGACGAAGTTCGGAATCCTGCGCGATCCAGACACGCCGGGTTTTCGCGGAATTAGCGGCAAACCGGAGTACGTGAAGCAAGCGTGCGAAGCGAGTCTGCGCCGGCTCGGTCTTGATTGCATCGACCTCTATTACCAACATCGGGTCGATCCGGAGACACCGATTGAAGAAACCGTTGGTGCGATGGCTGAGCTGGTTCGCGCCGGCAAGGTGCGCTATCTCGGTTTGTCCGAAGCAGGTCCGGACACCATCCGGCGGGCGCATGCCGTGCATCCCATCACCGCATTGCAATCGGAATATTCACTCTGGACGCGCGATCCGGAAGACGAAGTGCTCGGCGTTTGCCGCGAACTCGGTATCGGCTTCGTCCCCTACTCCCCGCTCGGCCGTGGATTCCTCACCGGCCAAATCAAAAGCTTCGAAGACCTGGCGGAGGACGACTACCGGCGGACTGCGCCGAGATTTCAGGGAGAAAATTTTCAGCGCAATCTAGACCTCGTTAACCAGGTAAAGGAGATTGCGCGCGAAAAGCATTGCACGCCTGCGCAGCTCGCGCTCGCCTGGGTTTTAGCTCAGGGCGAAGACGTCGTCCCCATCCCAGGAACGAAACGGCGAAAATATTTGCGCGAAAATGTGGACGCTCTCGAAGTGCTCTTGAATGCGGACGATCTCGAACGGATCAACGAAGTAGCACCGAAAGATGTCGCTGCCGGTTCGCGTTATCCGGAAGCGATGATGAAATTGCTCGGGAAATAGCTGTCGCTGTCCCTGTCAGCAGCGGCAAACTTGGAGGGCTTTTTTGCGAAATGCCGATTTAAGTATATGGCGTCCGGCGGCGGTGGACGCTCTACAATCCTGCTCCGCGCGCCGGTAACATTGCGCTCGCCATGAACGATTGCACAACTTCGTCGCGCTGGTTTTTCGTTACATTGCGAATGCGAATAATCCCGTAACCCGGGCGCGACTTTGAACGCCGCGTCTCCAGAATTTCAATTTCCAGACGTAGCTCGTCGCCAGGCCGGACCGCGTTCGGCCACTTCAAGTCATCCACACCCATCCCGATAATGCCACCAGCCACGTCCATGGTATCGACAAACAACCGCATCGACATCGCCGCAGTGTGCCAGCCACTCGCGGCCAATCCGCCAAACAATGTTTGCTCCGCTGATTTGGGATGGAGGTGAAATATTTGCGGATCAAACGCCCGCGCGAACTCCACAATCGCATCGGCGGTGACTCGATGAGTTGAGGAAATCAAGCGGGTCCCGGCTGGAAAATCTTCAAAGGCGCGCGACATCGCCTGAATCATCGAGGCATGGTCGCGCCCAGGACAAGATGGAAAACGCTGCTGAGGAGCATTTCGCAAATCCTCGCCTTCTCCTGCGCGTCAACATCTGCCGATCATCTCTTACGCAATGAAGAAAGTGATCGGGGCCCAGGTGTAGTGGCGGGCGTCTCGCCCGCAGATTAAGAACATGCGGCCGGCACCGCCGTCTCTACATTGGAATCCCGGTTCGCGCAGCGAAGGCACATCGCTCCTGCGTGTGACGGGCATCGCATATGCAACATCCAAATGTAAACTCGACGTTTGCGACGTCTGTTAGCTTCTCGTCTTAACAGCAATACCTTGATGGCCTCGTCACGGATTCAGAAATAGTTTGTTCACATCCACATCGTGGACCAGCGCTCCGTGTGGGACGGTGTGCACGTCATAAAGGCGTTGTGTGTAAGGGCTGCGAACCATTCCGGCTCGCTCCGTTGGCGTTGCGACAGGATAACCACCGTCCGCGAATCTTTTCTGCCTGGCAGGATGTTCGCCCGGTTGAGGAACTAGCTGAATCGAGACCGGATTTGGATAAAACGAATTCCACGCTCCAGTTCCAGCATCAACGGCGACACCGACGCCAACTGTTGCAACGTTCCCCGCCGTCGCGGCTGCGCCCGTCGCCGAGGCTTCGCTTCTAACAGTCACAGTTTGCGAATAGTAGCCCGGTTTGCTCACCGTCACCTGAAAGCTGCCCCGTCGCCGTTTAGTGAACGTGGCTGGCGTAACTCCTCTTTCTCCCGTCGAAAGATTCACATTCGCCCCGGAAGGTATGCTGACGACCTTAAGGTCCTCGTGGACGCCGCGGATGACGGTGGCGCAAGAGCTCAGAACCATCGCGATAACGAGCGCACCGATTACTTTTTTAAACATCGCGGCAACGTAGTGAGCCAACTCCGCCTCGCAACGGCAAAGCAGGTCTGGAGCATCTTACTCCTTCGAAGCAAAATGGTAACATGATACTGCGCGGCAAATGACCAGATCGCGGAGCAGCAGTCGTTTTGCCGACTCCTGCGAAGGTCTTTCGTTTTCTGGTACCTTTGTGCGAAAATTCGATCCGCATGATTAGTCACCGCAGCAGGCTCCTTGCTCGGCTCGCCTTTGGACTGGCGATTTTCGCGAGTGCATTCTTACTGTTCCAGGTGCAATTACTACTGGGCAAATTTCTTTTGCCATGGTTCGGAGGCACTTCGGCAATCTGGGCGACCTGTCTGCTCTTCTTTCAGGTCTTGCTGCTCGGCGGATATTTTTATGCCCATAAAATCTCGGTTTCCTGGGGGTTACGGGGCCAGGGAAAGATTCATCTCTCGTTTCTAGCACTCAGCATTCTGTGGATTTTCATCGCGTGGTATTTTTGGGGATCACCACTTTTGCCAGGACCCTCATGGAAACCCGCTCCTGGGGCCGCGCCGATTGCCGGGATCCTGAAACTGCTCCTGGTCAGCATAGGCGTGCCCTTCCTTTTGCTTTCAAGCACAGGACCGCTCTTGCAAAACTGGTATGCCCATCTCGACCTCGGGACGCAAAAGAAGGCGCCGTATTTCCTCTATGCCTTATCAAATGCCGGATCTCTCCTCGGACTTCTGAGCTATCCATTATTTCTTGAACCGGCATTCCGTCTGAACACTCAAAGCTGGCTGTGGGGTATCGGCTTCGGCTTCTTCGCACTCTGCTGTGCCGTATGTGCGTGGCAGGCACATCGTTCCAATGTCGGGGCGGCCACTGGTCAGCCAATTGAAGAAAGCCTGGCGCCGGCGCAGAATCGCCCGGCCGCTTCTCCGCGGCGATGGCTTTGGTTTACTCTGCCGATGCTCGGATCAGTTATGCTTCTGGCTACCACCAATTTCCTAACTCAGGATGTCGCGCCGATTCCACTGCTTTGGGTCGTGCCGCTGTGCCTTTATCTGCTGAGCTTCGTTTTCACTTTTCACGGAACCTGGTATCGACGAGGTCTCTTTCATCCATTGTTCGGGATCACAGCTTTGCTGGTTATCCTCGCATTGTTCCAGGGGACGGATATGGGGGTCATTTCCCAGACCGGTATCTTTCTCATCTTCCTATTCGCGGCTTGCATGGTATGCCATGGCGAATTAGCGCGGACGAAACCGGGGCCGCGCCATCTCACCTCGTTTTACCTCCTCCTGTCCGCGGGCGGGGCCGCAGGAGGCATCTTTGTTGCGATCATCGCGCCTTCGATTTTTCCTACGTTCTGGGAATATCAGCTCGGTCTCTGGGCCATCGCTGTAATCCTGCTGGTCATTCTTTTTCTTGATCGAGAGTCGTGGCTGCATGATCCGAAGCCTGATCTTCTAGTCCCAGTTGCTTTCCTGACGGTTGTTTTTGCGGTTCCTAAGTACCTTGCGCACGCGCGGATTATCAGGATTCCAGCGCGGGTCGCCCCTGCTTACAACGTTGGCCTGGGCCTGCTGATAGGTGTATGCGTCTGGCTCGCTCTCACCGGCGGTCCGAATTGGGCGCGGAGCAGGCGATATCGGTGGTACGAAATAACATCAATCGCAACTTTTCTGCTCTTAAGCACGGCATTATGCCTGCATTTGACTAAGGAGAGTCAACATGCTTACCGCGAGCGCAACTTCTACGGCGCCGTCGCTGTCCACGAAAACTGGGATAGGGACATGCTCCATCTTGCCTACGAGTTGATGCACGGTCGAATTACCCACGGCATCCAACTTACCCAAGATCGGAAACTGCCGGCTTCTTATTACGGCGAAGGCAGTGGTGCCCAGCTCGCGCTCCTGACAAATCCCCAGCGTGCGGCTGGATCGATGCGCGTCGGCGCGATTGGGCTAGGTATCGGCACGATAGCGAGCTATTCGCGTCCGGGCGACGTTTACCGGTTCTACGAAATCAATCCCGCAATCATCCGCCTGGCCCAAGGTAAGGGAGGATACTTCAGCTATTTGCGCGACGCGGCCGGGCGGATCGAAATCGTCGTGGGCGATGCGCGTTTGTCGCTGGAAGCCGAAGCAGCCCGAGGCGATTCTCAAAAATTCGATGTACTGGTGGTCGACGCGTTTAGTGGTGATTCGATTCCGGTCCATTTGTTAACGAAAGAAGCGATGGCGCTCTATCTTTCTCACCTTCGAGGCCCCGAATCCGTTATTGCGGTACATGTCACCAACCGCGCGATTGACTTGGATCCAGTATTGGCGGGGCTGGCGCAAACGTATGGACTAAAAGCGACATTAGTTCGAGCTCCAGATCGCGCTGGTATCTTTCTCCAAAGCGATTTCATTTTGCTAACTCGCGGGAAAGCACTGGATACGCCGGAAATTAAACGAGCGGGGCATCCAATACTTCAGGATCCGGCGCATCCTGTGCCGGAAAACCGAATCTGGACGGACGACTACAGCAATGTCGTCAGGTTGTTGTTAAGAGTTCGATAGCACGCCTCGGCAATGGTCCATGCTCAGTCATCACCACGTGCTCCGTGCTGGCAATGTGTAAGCTCGAACCTCCGAAGCGGGCGGCTCGTTCAGTGCTAGAGCCGCTGGTTTACAAATAGATAAAGATAAGTCTCGCGACAGGCGATCTGACGCTATCGATCGAGTCCAGCGGCAGCATCCGCGGACAGTGATAATGACTTGTCAGGCACGCCCGCGCGTGAAACTGCGACAGAAGCCTTTGCGCATTCCGGGCTCCGAAGTATCTCACACACAACTGCGGCGGGATTCCCGCGCACCAGGCAATTGGCCGGCACATCCTTCAGAACGACTGAACCAGAGGAAACAACTGCACCCTCGCCAATCGTGACTCCAGGCATAATCAGGCTGCCGATTGTTATCCAGCTTCCCCTGCGAATGAGGATGGGCGCAACCTTGAGTTTGAAATCTTCCCGCCGAAAATCGTGACTTCCGGTACAAAGAAAGCACCGTCGGGCGACACAAACATTCGATTCAATTGTGACCTGAGCCAGGCTGAGAACCCCAACATCGTCGCCGATCCAGACATGGTCGCCCACCGCCAGGCGCCATGGAAAGGAAATATTTACATTGCTGCCGAAGCATACTCCTTTCCCAATCTTCGCACCGAACGCGCGGAGTAAGGCAGAACGGAAGGCCGATCCCCAAGGGCAGGGATTCTGAAAGAAAACGCAGCGCACCAGCACCCATAAAATTCGCTTCCACCTGGGCGCACCACGATCGAAATCCGAGTTATCGTAGAGCTCGAGATTGATAAAGGCTGCCATGAACGAATAATTAGCAAATCCAGAGCCGTTCTTGCCACACAATCATCGCCCTGGACTTGCTTCTTCATCGCTACCGATCAACGAAAATTAACCTTAATCAACGCATTCGGCGATTAGAGTGAACGGTAATACGCCATAATCCCGCCGTTGCTGATGTGAACACAGGGTGTAGAATGGCGGCCGAAAAGCGGGCGGTTAGCTCAGTGGTAGAGCGGCTGGTTTACACCCAGTTTCAGGAGTATTTTCACTCATCCGCGTTTTCCCCTCGTGATTCGATCAAAACGCGGTTTCTAGAGGAAAAACAGCTCTGCAGTGCGTTATCACAACTACCACTCACTTTATCCCATAACCATATGCGCAGTATCACATGGCAGTATCACATGGAAAATCGAGAGCTTTTACGCGCGCGCGCGCGATGCGTCCGACAGTCGACCGTAGAGACGCTAAGACCAGTATCGTGATTGACCTTTGATGTTTTACTCGGACGGCTAAGACCTTTTTCTCCAAGCTGATTTTTTGTTCCTTTTGTATCTTGCCGCCTGTATCCACTCCTGACTACTTTTGCATCGAATCCCGCCACTCAAATGAGCGACGACTTTTCGGAGGCTTTAGATAAAGCGCTTAGAATTGCGCTTGATGCCGTTCAGCGCCAGCAAGCCATCGATCTTGCGGCGTACGCCGCAAACACATCGCGCTCACTGGAGGCAACGCGAGCTGGGAATGCGGCAGGCACCGAAGCACTAAGGGCGGTCACACTGTTAAATGGGGGAGCCGCCGTTGCCTTACTAGCATTCATCGGTCATTTAGCATCGATAGGGGCACCCCAGTCCGCGATTCGAGTTCTACGAGAACCATTGACGTGGTTTGTGGTCGGCGCGTTCTTAGCTGTCGCCGCGAGCGCCATAACGTACTTCGCACAAGGGTTTACCATTCGTTCACTCAAGCACGAGTTTGATTCGCTCGATGAGGAAAAGCCCAAAGAAAAGCGAGAGAATGCTAGAAGAAGGATGGGTAGATCTAAACTCGGGTTCGGAATTGTTAATTCATTCGCCGTTGTATTCGGTGTAATGGCGCTGTGCGCGTTTGTTGGCGGAGGTTGCAAAGCATACCGAGCATTCGACGAACGAATTGGACCGTCGATTACAGAGCGCGCCACGATCTATTAGCTGCTGCTTCAACTTCTGACATTGCCTCGGAAAGCCGCTCGAGGGCATCGTAAAAAGCGGCCAGCGCGCATTATGCGTGCGACGGGGCTATTTAAGGGTTGGCGACTAACTGTAGTGCAGGGTTGCTGAGGCCGACTTGGTCGCTCACTTTTTGGACAGTCGCAGTAAGAGCTTCAATCTGCTTCTGCTGCTGCGCGACCGTCGTCTTGAGGGCGGCGATTGTGCTCTGCTGTTCTGCGACGTTCCGGTGCTCTTTCAGGAACTCATTAAGCAACATCGCGTTCACTGCTTCATATCGGACCGTCATGACTTTTCCGTCCTCGCCCCGGACTACCAGATCAGGATTAATCTTCTCTACTTCTTCAGCTACTAAGCCGAACTGCGGAATCGCATCTGGATCAAGCTCCTGCTTGTAGCGGAAGGTAACTGGTCGCAGCGATAGGATCGCTTCGCTTGTCACGCCCATGGGCCTAATATTGTCCTTGAAACGAGCCGATGAAGTAGCGACGCCTAGCTTGCCGCTTGCGTTTACTACCACGGTGCTTCCAGTCACAGGTACCCCAAAGATGCCGGCAATAAAGGCCCCGTTCTGTGTACCTTGCTTCCCAATGCGGATCTTGTTGGACTCGCCCGCAACCCCAAGGACGTTCGCGCCGATATCGATGTTGTTGTTGCCAGTCGTCAGATTTTGACCCGCCAGAGCCCCCACTGCCACGTTCAGACTTCCGCTCGTGTTCTTATACAAAGCCTGGATGCCAACAGCGGCGTTGGAGCTGCCGCTGCCGTTGCTGCGAAGCGCGTTCAAACCATTTGCCGTGTTGAAGCTCCCATCCGTGTTACTATAGAGGGAAAAAGCGCCTCCGGCGGTATTTGAAGTGCCGTTTTTATTCAATACCAATGCGTCGATACCAGTTGCCGTGTTGTCTCCGCCGGTTGTGTTGTTTATCAGCGCATTAAAACCGGTGGCTGTATTTTCCGCGCCAGTGCTGTTGACGTCGAGCGCGTGAGCCCCTACGGCCGTATTGTGGTGGCCGCTGGTGTTGAATTCGAGCGCTGCAGTGCCGATTGCGGTATTTTCGATGCCCGTTGTGTTGGTATAGAGCGCCGCCCATCCCATAGCGGTGTTGTCGAATCCAGTAGTGTTGTCCACCATGGCCCCGTCACCGACGGCAGTGTTTTCAGTGCCGAACGTATCCGAAAAAAGCGCATTGAAACCAATCGCGGTGTTGCCACCACCTGGCGGGCCCCCGGCGTTGCCACTTATGATCGTGTACAGGGCGTCGGCTCCTTCCGCCGTGTTTCCATTGCCGTAATTACCGTCTTGAGCCCGCGCGTTTGATGAGAGGATAACGAAGGCGAGCACGAGCGCAATGAGTAGACAACCAAAGCACACAGGCGAGCGGCCGATTGAATTTCTGAAGTCAATGTTTGAATTGTTCATTTGATTTCCCCTTTTGGTTTTTCGTGAAGCGACTCTACTTGGTTCACAAACGTACTGTCCGAAATCTGGCGCGAGGTTACGGGGAAAAACAGAAAATCCGACGGGTCAATCGATTTCCGTACCCGCTCATAATACCGAGGGTCGGTTCTAAACGGCCATTACGAGCAAATTTGCGGTGTTACAGCACCGTAGCTTCGACTTCCAAAAACGCGGTCAACAGTTCGTCAGAATGGACAATGTAGCGCCGACCTTCGCGATGGGCGTCAACAATCCAGCGCCAGTCCTCGTGTGTGACGGCGCTGCAATAACCCCAACTCCACCCAGCTTTGCTGAGGTTGTCAGCTACGATTTCCCAATACTTCATGGAATTACTTCCATTTTCGTCACCGGATGAATTTCCCACACCGCGTAACCTTTCGGCGTGCGCCTCCGGTTTGAATGATCGAATTTTCAGGGCGTGCGCGGTCTTCACGCCGAATGGAAACTTCTGTTGTCCAACCGAATACTGTTTGCCGAATCTCACACCACCTTTCGCCAACCGGAATCTCGGCGCTAACCGTTCCGAGGTCGGGGGAACGTTCTGACCCGCCCTGCCAAGGGGCATGACCTCTGCTGGTTCTCTCTCGCGAGATGGAGTGCAAAGAAGGGAAGCCTAGGGAAGACGTGGATACCGGCGTTCAGGCCGCTCCTCCTTTCTGGTTAAGAATCGTCCTGCGCGCGGCGTTGCTCGCGTTGGCTGGTTTAGCTGCCGAGGCGTTCTTAACTCAGGATTGGCCCGAATTTCGTCATAAGCTAAGGGAAACGCAGCCGACAACGGGTTATGCG
>QHPM01000248.1 GCA_003219095.1 Verrucomicrobiota bacterium | reverse complement strand
AGTCATTCATCATGGCAAGCATGGCCTGATCGTATCGCCAGGAGCCCAGGAAGAGATGGCAGCAGCCATTCTGGAACTGCTGCAAAATCGCGAGCTCGCTGCGAACTGCGCGCGCAACGGTTTGCAACTGGCGCGCGAACAATTCTGCTTCGATCGCATGATGCATCACAAGCTCCAAGTCGATACCGAAGTCGTCACACTGCGTGGGGATCAGCCCGCCGCGCCCGCGCCCGCGCCGCTCGCGCGCGATTATATTAGCAATTAGTCAGGGCCTGAAGGGACCCGCCGCCGGCGAGTCCCAAAATTTACGATGTAGCCGCCTCGCTCTGTCGAGGCGCTTTAGCCGTGCGACATGGCAACAGAGCGCCATGGCTACAGCCTCTAATTACGTGCACTCGGCACGATTGATTGCGTCGATCAACTGGCAATTCGCGAATGCATTTGACTAGGAGCGGCGACTGCCAAGTCGCCGTTTTGCTAAGGTGGGCGACTTGGCAGTCACCACTTCCAGTTAAGAATCGTGGCCCCGATCGCTCCAGAAAACTTGACGGCTTAAAGCCGTCAAGTTCACTGACGACACGGGCGACGCGTTGCAGTTGGAAACGAGGCCGATTCGCTCGCGCTCTTTTCGGAATTTCTCTGTGAATAACGCTTGCCAGCCATCACATAAATCAGACCGCGTCCAAAAATGCCGATTTGACAATTCTCTAAGGACTTTCGCTTCCTTGAAACTCGACGGCTTAAAGCCGTCGAGTTTGCGCGCCAATGTGTTTTTTGATTTTATGAGATCGGCGGCGGGGCGTGCGGGGGCAGATGGCTTACAGCGCTGCCCAAATCACGCGCACTCGGCGCGATTAATCGCATCGATCAATTGCCGAAAACGCCCAAAGCTCCGGCGATGCGGAGTAAGCACGAGTCGCGGCAAAGCGAGAATCTCGGGCTCATTTCGTTCCTGCGGCAATGCCTTGCTTTGCACGATCGAGCCGCGACGCAAAACATCTGCGAATTTGTTATTTAATTCGGCGACACTCGCGGCGGAAAGTGCGCGGGCGATCCGGATAACAAGCTTCCCCCCAACCCACCGTGCCGAATGATAAATGCGATAAAAGCCGGTGATTTCTTTCACTGCCGCTTTGACGTCGTGGATGATTTTAAAAAAATAAAAATCGTCCTCCGAGATAAAACCGATCTTGTAAAGATGCTGGGTGAGAAACTTCATCCACGTTTCCCAGTAATCGCCGTCGGATTTGTCGAGCAAGACAACCGGAATCCACCGGGGAAAAGCGCGAGCGCGTGAGTTTCCTTAACGAAATTAAGTTTGCGGGTAAAAAAGTAATTGAAGTTGATGAGCTTCTTGTCCCCTTCAATGGTTTCGTTGGCGCGCTGCTCGAAAGGCAATCGGATGTTTAGTCCGAAACTCATGTCGCGGCCAGCCCCGCGTTGAGCCGCACCCATGATTCCGTCGCCGCCACCGGTAATAATCATGAAATTGTGCGCGACCATTCGCCGTCCGAATTCCTCTGCCACTTTGGCTTCCGGCGAATCTTCCGCGGCCCGCGCTGAACCAAAGACGCCAACTTTTCTCAACGCATGATAACCAGCGAAGACTTTCGCGGCGTAACGCATTTCTTTCATCGATCGCGAAATCAGTTTGAGATCAGCCACGCTCATTTTGTCACGCGCCATTCTTAACGCCGTTACGATCATCTCCTCGATCAGCTCCGGCGAATGCTCGGCTCCGAAGTCACTCACCAGCTCGTGCACGCGCGCGTCCCATTCGCCTCCGAGAGTCAGTTGTTTTCGAGTGGGCTGGCTGCTGATGGTGCCGGCAGTGAAATCTTCCACGCGAAATTCGTAGCGTGAGTTGTGCCGGGCGCACGGAAAATTTACAACGTCCTGGCGCTCACTTAGCGGTTGTAGGGCGAGCGCTCCCGCTTGCCGCGTTCTTCCGGGAAGAGCACGCGCCTCGCGTGCTGGTGACGGCGCCCTCGCCCTCGCGAACTTTTACCCCTTCAGAGCATTGCGGCGAGGCGCCGCAATGAGCACGCGGGGCGCGTGCGCTCCCGGATTCAGAGGATGACAACTACACCGCGATCAAATCGGCCAGGATTTCGCGAATATGACGGATGGGCACTGAGTAATGACCGGCCCCTTTGATGACGCGCAAACGGCAATTCGGAATTTTCTTCGCCATTTCTCGCGCTACTCCAACGGAAAAGCTCCGATCGGAATCTCCGTGCCACAATCGAACCGGTACCTGCAATTCATTGAGCGAAAAACCCCACGGTTGTGCAAACAATTGCGCATCCGCCAGCACGCCCTGCGCAGAAGTCTTCCAGGCGCGGCGTTGACTTTCGAAGCAAGCTTCAAAGGCCAATTCGTCACGCAGCGAATCGGCATCGCATGGTTGAAGGAGTTTCAAGAGCCAGGAGCGGCTGCGGCGCGGCGGTCGCAGAGAAAGAAATGGCTGTGCCAGACGAAATCCGAGGCGACAGAGAGCAGCTGGGAATCTTTGGTCAGCAAACATCAGCCATCGATAAAGCGCCAGGAGCCCGCTGTGATCGCTCAATTCGGCGATGTTGGGCGCGCCACTCACCACCGCAATGACGCGCACGCGCTGCGGCATCGCCCAGGCCAAGGCGTAGGCGTAGGGCGCGCCCCCTGAAATGCCGAGTACGCGAAACCTTTCCAGCTCCAGAAAATCGGCCAGCTCAGAAACAAGCGGCGCCCAATCAAGCAATTTGCGCTGCGCCACAAAACTCGAATCAGCAATTCCCGGCCGGTCTGGCGAAATAATTCGCACCCCCAGTTCGCGGGAGGCATCGTGCGTAAATTGCGCCATCAAACGCGAGCTCGGCCAGCCATGACAAAATATGACCGGCTCTCCACTTGAATCGCCGTATTCGCTGAAGGCGACCCGTTCGCCATTCTTTCGAACAAACGTTTCGTCCCGTAATGGAGTCATTGGCACATCAGCGTAACCAGTATAGTTTGCTCCAGCGCGAAATTGGTGGCTCGACAACGGCCTCCATCTCGTGCGCACAATTAATCACTGCCAACCGATTCATTTATGTATATGAATGAAAACTCACAACCAGGCTTCGGAAAAATTTCTGTCCACGGCGATGGCGTCGGCGCACCCACGTCGGAGTTGATTGAGCGGCGTGCGCGCGAGATCGCGTTGATCGACGAACGCAATCCCGATGATTTTACCGATGCCGATTGGGAACAGGCTCGCCGCGAGTTGATGGGAATCCCGCAGACCACCGCGCCCGAGGAGATTGGTGGCGGGGTCCAAGTCTCCGAGGACGAGCACGAGATTGTTCCTGAATCCCCCGGACATCGCGCACCGCGACCGGGTTTTGATGACGACGATGAGACGCTCGGGCAATCATTAGTCACCGACGGTTTGGAAGAAGCCGCGCATGATCGAATGCTGGAGGCGCGTCGGGAAGAACACGAGGCCGACGAGACCTGAGACATGCCGGCGATTGGGGAAAAGCCCGCGGCAGCGCGGGCAATATCACGGGCGGAATCGTTGCGCACGCGCTTTCGCGATGTCCGCGATTTTTCGAAACTGCTGACGCGCGATCTCGAGCCGGAAGACTGCGTCGTGCAATCGATGCCCGACGTCAGCCCGACGAAATGGCATCTCGCGCATACGACCTGGTTTTTCGAGACCTTTGTGCTCAAGAGATTTATCACCGGATACGTATCTGCGATCCCGGAGTATGCCTTTCTGTTTAATTCTTATTACAATGCCGCCGGCACAATGCATCGGCGCGATTTGCGCGGTTTGATCTCGCGGCCAACGGTGGCGGAATCATTCCGCTACCGCCAAGGCGTTGATCGGCAAGTTGAAGATCTCATCGCTTCCGCTTCGGAAGAATTGCTGAATGAAATCGAACCCATTATCACACTCGGCCTTCATCACGAACAGCAACATCAAGAATTGCTCGTAACCGATATCAAGCATGTCTTTGCGCAAAATCCGTTGCATCCGATTTTTCGAAAACGCGCCGAGGCCAAAACTGAACCGCCTCCCCCGATGACATTCGTCGATTTCGAGGAAACGATTGCAACCATAGGCCATGACGGTCGCGATTTTTCCTACGACAATGAAGGACCACGGCATCGCGCCCTCGTTCCGAAGTTTTCCCTCGGGTCGCGTCTGGTTACCTGCGGCGAATATCGGCGTTTCATCGAAGCCGGTGGATACCAGCGACCGGAATTCTGGTTATCACTCGGCTGGATGACGGTAAACGAGCAACGCTGGGAAGCGCCGCTCTATTGGGAAAAACGAGACGGCGCGTGGTGGCATTTCACCCTTTCCGGTTTTCGCCGGGTCGATGAAAACGAGCCGGTCACACACGTGAGCTATTTCGAGGCGGATGCATTCGCGAATTTTTTTGGCGCGCGCTTGCCGACCGAATTCGAATGGGAACGCGTTGCGCAAGGCGAAATGATCGACGGCAACTTCGTGGATTCGGAGCGTTTTCATCCCGCGGCCATTGGAGCCGGTTCGTCCTCGCGCCGGCCGGCATCCCTTCCAGCGCGAGCGCACGCCGGCTCCAGTGAATTGAGGCAAATGTTTGGCGACGTCTGGGAATGGACACGTAGCTCTTACTCGCCGTATCCGGGCTACCGCGCCGCGCCCGGAGCGCTCGGGGAATACAACGGCAAATTCATGTGCAATCAATACGTCTTGCGGGGTGGCTCCTGCGCAACTTCGCAATGGCATATCCGCGTTACATACCGGAATTTTTTCCAACCCGAAAAACGCTGGCAATTCACCGGAATTCGACTGGCACGCGACCCGGCATGAACGGACACGCCCGGCAAATCGCCGTCCTCGATTTCGAGCCGGCCAATGAAGAGTTTTGCGAACAGGTTATCGCCGGGTTGTCGCAGGAACCGCGCACCTTGCCGTGCAAATTTTTTTACGACGAAACTGGCTCA
>QHPM01000247.1 GCA_003219095.1 Verrucomicrobiota bacterium | reverse complement strand
ATTTTCCAGCGCGGGCGACTCGCGGAATCGCTCTTATTTAAGCCAAAACGAGTCAAGATTCCGTCTGCCGTTGCCGAGTCGATGTGTGTGCCGAGAAGTTGATCGACGCGTTCGTAGCGCAGCGAAACATCTGGCGGGTCCGACGGCAGCTCGCCGGCAACTCCGATGGTGGCGGCCGACGTTGCGCCGGCTACTTCACAAATAACTTCCGTGGCGCGTCTTGACGCCGGCAAAATCATTTGCGGATCAACCCCACGCTCGAATCGGTAACTGGCGTCGCTCGGCAAATTCAAATCGCGCGCCGTCCGTCGAATACTGGCCGGCAAAAAATATGCGCTTTCGAGCAACACATTTCTGGTCGATTCGGTGACACCCGATTCTTCACCACCCATTACACCCGCAATCCCGACCGCGCGATTATCATCGGCAATAACCAGATTTTCGGGAGTGAGCGCATAGGTTTTTCCGTCAAGCGCGAGAAATTTTTCACCTTTACGCGCCAGTCGCACGTTTATCTCCCCGCTAAGTTTATCGGCATCAAACGCATGAGTCGGCTGGCCCAGCTCGAGCATCACGAAATTGGAAACATCGACGACGTTGTTAATAGAGCGGATGCCGACGCTTTCAATTCTCGCGCGCAACCAATCAGGGCTCGGCCCGACCTTTACCTCTTCAATGCGACGCACGGAATAAAAGGGACATTCGCGTGACGCGGAGATCTTGATCCCTTTCTTTTGTAGGACGGGCGCATCGCCTGCCGATTTCGATGGCAAGCGGAGCGCTTGCCCTACAAATTTTTTGTTCGTTAGAGCCGCGATCTCCCGTGCCAGCCCGAAATGGCTGAGCAAATCGCCGCGATTAGGTGTGATCTCGACATCAAGAATGGTGTCGGGTGGAAATAAATCGCGAATGGGCGTGCCGATTTTTGCCTCCGACGAGAGGATGAGCAGGCCGGCCGCGTCTTCCGCGACGCCGAGTTCTTTCGCGCTGCAAAGCATTCCCTCGCTTTCGACGCCGCGTAATTTGCTCGCCCGAATCTTCAGACCGCCCGTCAGTTCTGCGCCGGGTAAAGCCAGCGGAACTTTGTCACCCACCTTGTAATTTTTCGCGCCGCAAACGATCTGGCGCTTTGTTCCCCTGCCATCGTCGACCACACAAACAGTGAGACGATCCGCATTCGGGTGCGGTTTGGATTCGGTGATCTGCGCCACCACCACATGGTCGAAATCAGCACCGCGTTTTTCGATCGCTTCGATTTCGACGCCCGACATCGTGAGCAAGTCCGCCAACGCATCGATGCTCGCCGGCAACTCCATGAATTCGCGCAGCCAGTTAACGGAGAATTTCA
The DNA here is from genome assembly GCA_003219095.1 of Verrucomicrobiota bacterium. Classification (GTDB taxonomy): domain Bacteria; phylum Verrucomicrobiota; class Verrucomicrobiia; order Chthoniobacterales; family UBA10450; genus AV69. The sequence goes on along the minus strand of QHPM01000247.1, from coordinate 2,588 downwards.
TGTTGTTTTCCGAAAAATCTTTTACGCCATTTGTTTCGTTCGGCGAGGCGCCGAACGTTGCGCGCGAAGGCGCCTGCGCTCCCGCGATGAGAGAATTCCGCGTTCATGGGAATTGCCCCAGAAAGCGCAGGTCATTTTGCGCGAACAAGCGGATGTCGGGAATGTCGAACAAGATCATCGCCAGTCGATCCATCCCCAGACCGAAGGCAAACCCGGTCCATTTTTCCGGATCGTAAGCTTTATCGTGGCGCGATTGATTGACTGCTTCGAAAACGGCGGGATGCACCATGCCGCAACCACAAACCTCGACCCATTGTTCGCCCCCCTTCAACGCGCTCGATTTCACGTCAATCTCGAAACTCGGCTCGGTGAAAGGAAAATAATGCGGACGAAAGCGCACCGCCGTGTCTGCACCGAAAAGTTCGCGCAGGAAAAATTCCAGCGTCCCTTTCAAATCGGCGACGCTGACATTTTCATCTACGTACAGACCTTCGATTTGATGAAACTGCGTGGTATGGGTGGCGTCGATCTCATCGCGCCGGTACGCCGCGCCGGGAGCGATGACACGAATGGGCGGCGGCGCTAATTCCATTGTGCGGATTTGCACCGTGGATGTGTGGGTGCGCAACAGGCGACCGTCTGCCAGATAAAATGTGTCCTGCTCGTTCCGCGCAGGATGGTCGGCGGGAGTATTGAGGGCATCGAAGCAATGCCACTCGGTCTCGATGTCCGGGCCTTCGGCGAGCGCGAACCCCATCCGCCGGAAAATCGCGATGCTGCGATCGAGCATCTGTGTAAGCGGATGAAGCGCACCGCGCTCATGCGGTGTGCCCGGAAGCGAAAGATCAATATTGGCAACCGCGGCGGCTTCCTTTTCGGCGCGAAAGTTTTCGGCGCGTCCTTCGATTGCGGCCGTGATCGCCATTCGAACCTCATTCAACAATTTGCCAACCACCGGTTTTTCCTCTTTCGGCAGCGATTTCATTTTGTCGCTCCATTCGGAAACGCTGCCGCTGCGTCCGAGGAATTTCACCCGCAAGATTTCGAGAACGTGCTCGTCCGGGCTGGACGCGATCTGTGCCAAGGCGTCGTCGCGTAATTGTTCGAGCGGATGAGTCATGGGTGAACCGTGAATCGTTAAAACGTTAAATCGTTACATCGATTTAACGAATCACGATTTAACGAATCACGCCGCTTTCTTCGACTTCGATTTCTTTTCGATCGCGCCTTTCGCCTGCTCGATAATCGAGGCGAACGTTTTTTCGTCGGTCACGGCGAGGTCGGCGAGGATTTTGCGATCAAGAGTGATGCCAGCTGCTTTTAAGCCTTCGGCGAACCGACTGTAGGTCATGCCATTGGCGCGGACGGCGGCGTTCAAACGCTGGATCCATAGCATGCGAAAATTGCGCTTACGTGTCTTTCTATCGCGATAGGCCCAATACTGGCCTTTCATCGTCGCGTCTTTGGCGTAACGGAAAAGTTTCGAGCGACGACCGCGATAACCTTTCGCTTTTCTCAAAACCCGCCGTCGCCGTTCGCGACTGGCCGGGGCGTTTGTTGCTCTCGGCATTTTGTTATTCCCCGAATTTTGGTTCGGGTCCTCCTTTCAGCGCGCTGTTCTTATATATAATAGGACCTGCGCGACCTCGTGCGCTGATATGATCCCGCGTACAGGATCAGGTGTGCAGATTATCGGTTCAACCGAACCGGGCCGGAAGAATAAAGCGGGCGGGCGAAATTACAATCGACTTTCGGATCACCCCCAACCTTTATCACGCTTGCGAAGTCCGTCATCCCGAGCGCAAGCGAGGGACCCCGCCCAAGCTCATGGATCACACAAGCTTATTTGCGCAATTATTGCCTACTCGCGAGGTCTCTCAACGTCTTCGCGTTTCGGGATGACCGCGCGAAAGAACTTGGATATGGGTCGACTCTCCCTCGGTGCTGTAGGCGCGTCGAAAGTCGAAGCTACAGGCCGGTCTTGGCAAATCGGCGACTACGCAGACGCCGTTCCTTGATTAGGGGGGATCAATCCAGCGCTTTTTTCGGCAGATTACCCAGGCAACGAGACCGATCGTCGCGCCCCCCAAATGCGCAAAGGACGAAACCGAGCTGATACCGACTCTTTGTTCGTACGCACCGATAATTTGGAAAACAATCCAGAGCACGAAGACGAACCACGCCGGCAGGCGAATCCAGCGAAAATAATAAAAGTAGCGCCACAAAAAGCCGATTTTCGCCTGCGGAAATGCCAGGGCGTAAAATGTGATAACGGCGGCGATTCCACCGCTGGCACCGATGCAGGGAATGGAAGAATTCGGTGCCGATGCAATGTGCGCGAGATCTCCGACGAAAGCCGCAATCGCGATGAATGCGACATAGCGCAACGGACCCAGAAAATTTTCCACGTCGTCGCCGAAAACGAGAAGGAAATACATGTTGCCGACGAGATGAATGACTCCGGCATGGAGAAAAAATGAGGTAACGAAGGTCAAACCGTGCAGTCGGAACCCTTGCGCCGGAATTAATCCGAAAAGTTGGACAGCCTCTTGGAGATGAAAAAATGCGTGAACACTTACGGTGGTGAT
>QHPM01000246.1 GCA_003219095.1 Verrucomicrobiota bacterium | reverse complement strand
AATTCTTTTCCGCCGCTGAGTCCCGCCGCTCAAGAATTAATCGTGGCCGGTGGCGCGGAAAATCTGGTGGCTTCCCGGCTTCGCGCCAAAGCGCAAAAGATCTGAAGTTGTTGCGGCAGGGACAACGAAGGTGGATCGGCCTCCGAAGGCGATGTTAAAAATTACAAGCCCGAAATTCTTCGGGACTCACAACTGAGGGGCTTCGCTACTTGACCTTTAGCATCGCCCGACGAAGCGGCCGATCCACCTTCATCGCCGTTGTGTCTCCTCGGAACTCTTCCGTTTGAATCTTGCCGTATTCGCGGCGGCCGATAAGCTCGACATCTTATGCCTAAATACAAAATTGCATGGATGCCTGGTGACGGAGTCGGCAACGATGTCATGGAGGCGGCGCGCATCGTGTTGGATCGTTTGAAACTCGATGCCGAGTACGTGCCTTGCGATATCGGCTGGGAGTATTGGTGCAAGGAAGGCAACGCGCTTCCGGACCGGACCGTCGAAACGCTCAAGAAAACCACCTGCGGCCTTTTCGGCGCCATCACCAGTAAACCGCAAAGCGAAGCTAAGGAAGAATTGGCGCCGGAACTGAAGGGCAAAGGACTGGTCTATTTCTCGCCCATCGTTGGGCTGCGGCAGATGTTCAACCTTCATACAAACATGCGGCCGTGTAAGAGTTATCCGGGCAACCCGTTGAACTACCGTGGGAACAAGATCACCAATCCCAGCGGCGAAGATGTCCCGATCGATCAAGTTGTGTTCCGCGAAAACACCGAAGGAATGTACGGCGGGGTCGAATTCTTTCCGTTGCCGGAGCCAGTTTACACCGCACTCTGCGCGAATCCGAAAATGAAGAAGTGGAAAGACAAGGCAGGCCTTGAGAATATCGCTCTCTCCACCCGGATCATGAGCAAGCAAGGTTGCACAAACATTTGCACGCAAGCCTTCGAGTTTGCCAAGAAAACCGGCCGGAAACGCATCACGTTGATCGAAAAACCGAATGTGCTCCGCGAAACCGGCGGCTTGATGATGCGTTGCTTCAAAGAAGTAGCCAAAAACTATCCGGACATTCGAGCCGACGACGCGAACATCGATGCGATCTGCATGTGGATGTTCAAGAATCCGCAGGATTACTCTGTCTTGGTAGCGGAAAACATGTTCGGCGACATCGTCAGCGATTTATGCGCCGGCTTGGTCGGCGGACTTGGGTTCGCGCCCAGTGCGAATCTCGGCGATAACTATGCCGTCTTCGAACCAACGCATGGATCGGCGCCGAAATATGTGGGGCAATACAAGGTCAATCCCATTGCGATGCTTTTGACCGCCAAGTTGATGCTCGATTGGCTCAAGGAAACCGAAATGGCTACGCGTCTGGAATCGGCCATTGCGCGCGTCATCGCTGAGGGCCGAGTCCGCACCTACGATATGGGCGGCAAAGCTTCTACTCTCGACGTGGCCAAGGCGATCGCGGAGTACGCCAGCGTTTAATCCTATTCAAAGGCCGGGGCGGCGTTGCCAGTGGCCTGGCGCTAGCGGAATTGACCTTCAGCAGGTTATGGCAGCACAGTCACTGAAGGATCCCCGGTCCCGATTACATCAGCGGGGTCGATTAGCGACTGAGACTGTTTCCTTTATGTAGCAGCGCCGGAACCAGCGCGGCGGGCCCCTTCCGGCGACGGGGCGTCGCCGTAGGCGTGGGTCGCGGCTTGCCTGCGTTTTAAAATCGGGAGGCTCGTTGACACCCGAGAGTCAGATTCGTACGCTTTAATGGCATCTTAATTCACCGTGCACGCTAACGACGATTATGTGCTGAAAGTGCTCGAAGAGATCGGGCTGGTTTCGGGCAAGCAAATCGCTCAGGCGCGCGCGAAACTTAATGGCGCTCCCAGCGTCGTCGACGTCTTGGTCCGTGATGGGGTTGTTTCCGCCGACGACATTTCGCGCTCGCTCGCGGCCCAGGCCCAGATGCACTGGATCGATCTCTCAGCGGTCGTTATTCCACCCGAAATTATTTCGCAAATCAGCGCCGCAGACGCGCGCCGGTTCAAAGTCATTCCCGTGACCTTTGGTGAAAGTGGCCTGGTCCTCGCCATCAGCGATCCCCTCGACGTCGACACCATCGATAGCCTCAACTTTCTGCTCCAGCGCGATCTTGAGTTGGTTTGCACTTCGCCGGAAAAAATTCGCCAGGCCCTGATCAAATATTATGGCACGGCCGAGGAAGCGGCTGACATCCTCCAGCATAAGATTGGGGATGAGGTCGATCTCGGCCTCGAGATTGGCGATGGCTCCGAAGCAGTCGCTGTCGATGAAGCGGACGCGCCCATCATCCGGTTGGTTTCGATGTTGATTATCGAAGCGCACAAGCTGGGCGCGAGCGACATTCATCTCGAGCCGCTCGACAAAAAGTTCCGCGTCCGTTTTCGCATCGACGGTGTTCTGCAAGAAATGCAGGCGCCACCAAAGCGTTTACAATCCGCCATCATCAGTCGGCTGAAAATCATGACCGGCTCGATGAGTATCGCGGAAAAGCGTTTGCCGCAGGACGGACGGATTCAGGTTAAGATCAAAAAGAAACCGATTGATCTTCGCGTTTCCACCGTCCCCACGAACCATGGGGAGAGCATCGTCATGCGCGTGCTCGATAAATCAAGTTTGCTCCTCGGTCTGCCCGAACTCGGTTTTCTTAGCGACGATCAGGAAAAATTCGAGCGGCTGCTGCGTTCGCCCGATGGAATTTTGCTCGTGACCGGTCCGACCGGGTCGGGAAAAACGAGCACCCTTTACGCCTGTCTCAATTACATCAATAAGCCGGACCGCAAGATCATTACGGTGGAAGAACCGGTCGAGTATCAGATGACCGGGATCAATCAGGTGCTCTATTTTGCGCCAGGCCCCCAATATCATCATGATTGGTGAGATTCGCGATTTGGAGACGGCATCGATCGCGACGAATGCGAGCCTGACGGGCCATCTCGTCTTCAGCACCCTGCACACCAACGACGCACCTTCAGCGATTCCACGTCTCGTCGATATCGGCGTTCAACCGTTTCTGGTCGCGTCTTCCGTGCGAGCGATCATGGCCCAACGTCTGGTGCGCCGATTGTGCACCCACTGCAAACATCCAGCCGACCTGAGTGAAACTGAAATGCGCGCGCTCCACATCGAGCCGTCGCAAATGAACGACTCGCAAGTGATGAAAGCGTCCGGCTGCGACCATTGCCGCCACACCTGCTACCGGGGACGAATGGGAATTTTCGAGATCTTCATCATTGACGATGAAGTGCGGCACATGATCAATAAACGAACCTCTACCTTCCTGCTTCGCCAGCGCGCGCGCGAGTTGGGGATGCGCACTTTGCGCGAGGACGGCGTCCGCAAAGTTCTTTCCGGCCTGACTTCGGCCGACGAAGTAATTTCGGTAACGATCGCAGACGTGAGCTGACGATGAATAGGACAAACGCTAGAGCGAGGGACTACGATGAATAACGAGCAAGTCCTTGATCTTTTCGTTGATCAAAACGTTTTGCAAAAAACGCAGGCCGACGACGTTCTGACCGAAGCGCAACAGAACGGGAAGACCATCGTGCAGGCGATGGTTGATAGCGGATTCATGGATGAATCCGGCTTTTACCACACCGTTGCGGAAGGAATCGGCGCCGAGTTTATCGATCTGAACGATCGGGAAATTGGTCCCGAAATCGTGAAGATCGTTCCGGCCGGCCTCGCCCGCTTACACCGCGCCCTACCGGTCGAACTTATTGATGGCACGTTGCGGGTTGCTTTGGCCGATCCGCTGGAGCCGCGTACGGCGGAGGATCTACGCTTCGCCCTGGGACGCGACATTGAGGTCGTGGTCGCGCCGGTGGAACAAATCGAGGACCGGATCAGGATTTTCTACGGCAGCGACACCTCCAGCATGGAGGAGGTGCTTAAGCAACTCGGCGAAGTCGGCGAGCTGATGCAATTGCGGGAAGGCGATGGTGTGGCCGGAGCGGAAGCAGAAGCGAGTGCCACACCCATCATTCGCTTCGTCGATTTGATTTTGTATCAGGCAATCCAGGACCGGGCCAGCGACATTCATTTCGAGCCGTTCGAAAACGAATTCAAAATCCGTTATCGCGTCGATGGCGCGCTTTACGAAATGGCCCCGCCCCCGCGGCATCTGGCACCGCCGGTCATCTCGCGTGTGAAAGTGATGGCAAGCATGAACATCGCAGAGCGCCGATTGCCGCAGGATGGTCGCATCCAAAAAAATATCGCCGGCCGCAGCGTAGATCTCCGGGTCTCGACTTTGCCTACGCAATTCGGCGAGAGCGTCGTGCTGCGCGTCCTCGATCGCAGCACAGTGAATCTCGATCTCGAGATGCTCGGTATGCCCAGGTATGTGGGCGATTACATTCTCGAGGTCATCGAACGGCCAAACGGAATTTTTATTGTCACCGGCCCCACTGGTTCGGGGAAAACGACGACGCTCTATTCCTGTTTGCGCAAGATCAACACGCTCGATTCCAAGTTGCTCACAGCAGAGGAGCCGGTGGAATACGATCTCGAAGGAATCATGCAGGTGCCCGTGAACGAGAATATCGGGCTGACCTTTGCACGCGTCTTGCGAGCTTTTCTGCGGCAGGATCCGGATCGAATCATGGTCGGCGAGACCCGCGATCTGGAGACGGCGCAGATCGCGATTCAGGCGTCACTCACCGGCCATCTCGTTTTCACGACGTTGCATACGAATGATGCGCCAGGAGCGATCACGCGTTTGATCGATATGGGGGTCGAGCCATTCCTTATTTCGTCAACCCTTGAAGCGGTTCTCGGGCAACGATTGCTGCGCAGCATTTGTCCCAATTGCCGGACGAGTTACGAGGCGAACGCAAACACCCTGGATCAACTTGGGTTGGGTCGACGTGATTTGGGTGACAAGAAATTTTACTATGGCAAAGGTTGCGACGTCTGTAATCAGACAGGTTATAAGGGCCGCAAAGGCATTTATGAATTGATGCGAATCAGTGATCCGTTGCGCGAGTTGATCAATGAACGCGCGCCGACGGTGAGCCTGAAACAAAAAGCAATTGAGCTCGGTATGATTACACTGCGTCAGGATGGATTACGCAGCGTCTTTGAGGGCGACACCACGGTGGAGGAAGTCCTCAAGTACACCTAGACACGGTTTAACGATTCAGATCGACTTCTTGCTCGTTAAATCGTTGAATAGTTAAACCGTTAAATTGATAATTTGTCCCCATGCCCCGCTTCCAATACGTCGCCCTCGATGCTCGCGGCCAGGAATCTACCGGCTCAGTCGAGGCTAATTCTGCTAATGAGGCCATCGGGCATTTGCGGCAGGCGGGATACTTCCCAACCGGTGTTTATGAAGAAGGGAAAGCGCCAGCCTCGCGTGATGGAAAAGTAAAACGACCTCGCACTGCCCGCATCGCCGTTCCCGCTGTCGCGACGGCCAAGCGCAAGACCAGCATCACGCTTTTCCAGCGTCAGACGGTGAAATCGAAAATCCTGATGATTTTCACCCGGCAGCTTGCCACCCTGATCGATTCCGGCCTTCCCCTTTTGCGTTCGCTCAATGTTCTGATAAAACAGGAGCGCGATCCTGTTCTCAAACGCACCACCGAAGCGCTGGCCGATTCGGTGCAGAGCGGCAACACCTTTTCCGATGCACTCGCGCAGCATCCGAAAATCTTCAATGAACTTTATGTCAGCATGGTGAAAGCGGGTGAGCTCGGTGGCGTACTTGAGGTCGTGCTGACGCGATTGGCCGAGTTCCAGGAGAAGGCGCAAAAGATCAAAGGTAAAGTCCTTTCCGCGATGATTTACCCGATCATCGTCATGAGCATGGCGGTTCTGATCATGGGATTTCTCCTCGTCTTTATTGTGCCGAGGTTCGAGGCGATTTTCCACGACATGCTGGGTGACAAACCACTGCCGGGGATCACAATTTTTGTCATCAGCATTAGCAATTTCGCAAAGGATAACTGGGGGATTCTAATCGGCGCCGTTGTCGCGCTCATTTTTGGAATCAAACTGCTGGGACGAACGCCCGGCGGTCGCGGTTTGATCGATCAATTTAAATTGCGGGTCCCGCTTTTCGGCGATCTCATTCGCAAGACCTCGATTTCGCGTTTCTCGCGCACTCTCGGCACACTAGTCACAAGCGGCGTTTCAATTTTGCAGGCGTTGAATATTACGCGCGACACCGCTGGCAATACCGTCATCGCCAATGCCATTTCGCAGGTGCACGATCGGGTGAAGGAAGGCGAATCGATCGTCCAGCCGCTCGAGACCAGCGGCGCTTTCCCGCCGATGGTTGTGAGCATGATCGATGTCGGCGAAGAAACTGGTCAGCTGCCCGACATGCTGTTGAAGATTGCGGATGTTTATGATGACGAGGTGGACAATGCGGTTACTGCGCTCACGTCCATTCTCGAGCCCCTTATGATTGTGTTTCTGGCAGTGGTCGTCGGGACGATTGTGATCGCGCTCTTCCTTCCGCTCATCAGCATCATCACCACCCTGCAAC
>QHPM01000245.1 GCA_003219095.1 Verrucomicrobiota bacterium | reverse complement strand
CGTCATCATTAGATTCAGACGGGACTAACAGGATTCACGGGATTGCAGAACATCGCGGCGTGAAGTCTGCGCTTTAGCCCGATCTGCCGCATCGCGACTCAGCGCTTGAGCGCGACGTCGAACGGTGCGCCGGTCTTGGCGCGGACGTCGTCGACCGTGACGCCAGGATGCAGCTCGGTGAGGATGAGCCCGCCACCCTGTTTTACTTCAAACACGCACAGGTCGGTGATGATGAGGTTAACCACTCTCAAGGCCGTGATAGGCAGCGTGCATTGTTTCAAAATCTTTGGACTGCCGTCTCTGGAGGTGTGCTCCATTACTGCCACGACACGCTTCACTCCGGCCAGCAGATCCATCGCCCCCCCGGGCCCCTTGATCATCTTGCCGGGAATCATCCAATTCGCGATATCGCCATTATCCGTCACCTCGAATGCGCCGAGAATGGCGAGATCGATGTGCCCGCCGCGGATCATGGTAAACGAATCGGCGCTGGAGAAATAGGCCGAGCCAGGAATCGACGTGATCGTCTGTTTGCCGGCGTTGATCAGATCGGCGTCCACTTTGTCCTCGGTTGGGAACGGGCCGATGCCGAGGAGGCCGTTCTCGGACTGCAGCGTGACGTTCATGCCTTCAGGAATGTAATTGGCCACCAGCGTCGGGATGCCGATGCCTAGATTGACGTAATAACCGTCGCGCAATTCCTGCGCAGCGCGCTTGGCCAACAGCTCACGGATCGGATTCTCTTTTTTCGAAGTCGCGCTCCCCTGC
>QHPM01000244.1 GCA_003219095.1 Verrucomicrobiota bacterium | reverse complement strand
GGTCGACGAAGATGCCCGGCGTGTGAATCTGGTCTGGATCCAGCTCGCCGATCTCGACGAGTTGCTCGACTTCGGCAACACAGACCTTGCCGCAACTGGCGATCATTGGATTGAAGTTCCGTGAGGTTTTTCGAAAGATGAGGTTGCCGGATTTGTCGCCCTTCCACGCCTTCACGAGCGAAACCTCGGCCGTAATGCCCGGTTCGAGCACGTATTCCTTGCCGTCGAAAACTTTTGTCTCCTTGCCTTCGGTCAGTTTGGTGCCGAAGCCGGTGCGAGTATAAAACCCCGGGATCCCTGCGCCGCCCGCGCGCAACCGCTCGGCCAGTGTGCCCTGCGGGATGAGCTCCAATTCGAGTTCGCCCGACAGCACCTGACGCTCGAACTCCTTGTTCTCTCCGACGTAGGAAGCCATGACCTTCTTCACCTGCCGGGTGGTAAGCAGGAGCCCCATGCCGAAGCCATCTACGCCCGCGTTGTTGCCGACGATGATGAGGCCCTTCACGCCGCTGTCGCGCAATGCGGCAATGAGATTTTCGGGTATGCCGCACAGCCCGAACCCGCCGGCAGCGATAGTCATGTTATCGTGGAGCAGGCCGTCAAGCGCAGCGGTGGCGTTGGAGTAGACTTTGTTCATGCGGAGAGAAATTTAACCACGGATTATTCGAATGAACACGGATGAATTCCGTCAGCGGGAGCGGCAGATGGCTGGGCGCGGAGTTTGCCCGCGCCTCATTCGTCGCCAGATTGCAACTTCAAATTCCAAATGACAAAGACGCTCGCCCATCAATTTGCCGAATACGCTTGTGTCCTTCGTTTCGAAGATTTATCGCGCGAAACCGTGCACGAAGTAAGGCGGCGGGTAATCGATTCGATCGGTTGCGCCCTTGGTGCATGGAATGAAGAGCCCTGCCGGATTGCGCGGGAAGTCGCATCGGAATTTTCAGCGAAACATGGTGCGACCATTATCGGCACGCACCATCAGGCACCGGCGGATTGGGCGGCGTTCGCGACCGGCTGTTGTATCCGTTATTTCGATTACAACGACACCTATCTTTCGAAAGAACCAGCGCATCCGAGCGATAATATTTCCGCCGTCTTAGCGGTGGCGGAGAGCGTCGGCGCGAATGGACGCGACGCCATCACCGCAACCGCGCTGGCTTATGAAGTGCAATGCCGTTTGTGCGATGCGGCAAGCATTCGTGCGCGGGGCTGGGACCACGTGACGTATGGCGCATTCTCGACCGCCCTCGCATCGGCGAAGTTGATGAGACTTGATCCGGAAAAAACGCGACACGCGGTCAATATCGCGGGCGTGGCCTGCGCGGCGATGCGACAGGCCCGAGTCGGTGAACTTTCGCACTGGAAAGGCGTCGCATTCGCGAATGCGGCGCGGCATGGAGTGTATTCGGCGCTGCTCGCGCGTGCAGGAATGACCGGGCCGGCGCCAATTTTCGAAGGACAAATGGGATTCGAGAAAGAACTCGGCGTGTCGCTCGGAAATGTCGGCGAAAAATTCGCCGTGCCGTTTCCGCAAAATCCCCAGTGCCCAGCATCGATGATTTTGAACACGAGCATCAAATATTGGCCGGCGGAATATCACAGCCAGAGCGCGATCGAAGCGGCGTTGTTTTTGCGCGAACAAATCGACGACCTTTCGCAGATCGCCTCCGTAAACATCGAATCACACGATGCGTCGGTCGATATCATCGGGAGCGAGCCGGAAAAATGGAAACCGGAGACTCGGGAGACCGCCGACCACAGTTTGCCCTATATTACAGCAATCGCGTTGATCGATGGCAAAGTGACCGACAAGCAATTTCAGTCCTCGCGCTTTGCTGATCCGGAGATTTGGAGGTTTTTGGAGAACGTAAAAGTGACGCGCAATGCCGAGCTAAGTGCGCTTTATCCAGGGGCGGTGGCGAACATCGTTCATGTCACGTTGAAAGATGGCCGCACTTTGACCAAGCGCGTCGATTATCCGCTGGGGAACGCAAAAAATCCGGTGAGCGATGTGGAACTGGAGCGGAAATTTTTGCATCTGGTCGCGCCGGCGCTGGGGCGGGATCATTGTGCGAGAATCTTGCAGTGTGTTTGGTCGCTCGATGAGCAAGATGGTGTGCATCATTTGATGAAACTGCTGCGAATGCCATGACGAAGAAGAGCCCGTCATCCCGAGCGAAGTCGAGGGATCCCGATGAAGCTGTCTTAACGGTTTCGCCGCGGGATTCTTCGGCTTCGCTCAAAGTGACGAAGGAAACGAAAGCGGCGCGATTGCGCGAGTTGATCGCGAAGGATTGCGTCCCGATGGCGGGCGTGCCGAATGCGTCGATCGCGCGGCAGGTAGAGCGTGCCGGATTTGATGCGGTTTATATCAGCGGCGCCGGGCTCGCGAATTGCACCGCAGGATTGCCGGATATCGGGTTGCTGACGCTGACCGAGCTCACGTTGCTCGCCGGCTTTATTGCCAGGGCGGTGAAAATTCCAGCAATTGTGGATGCCGACACGGGATTCGGCGGCGCGGAGAACGCTGCGCGCACGATCTGCGAATTGGAAGGCGCGGGATTGGCTGGTTGTCATCTGGAGGATCAGGAGTTTCCCAAACGGTGCGGACATCTCGCAGGAAAATCGCTGATCGCGTCAGCCGACATGGAGGAGAAGATCGCAGCGGCGGTGGCGGCGAAACGCGATAAAGATTTTTTGGTGATTGCGCGGACGGATGCACGGGCAATTGAAAATTTTTGGGGGGCGGTGAAACGAGCGCAGGCTTACGTTGCTGCCGGGGCCGACGCGATTTTTCCGGAGGCTTTGCAAACGAAGGGAGAGTTTCGCGATTTCGCGAACGAAATAGAGGTCCC
>QHPM01000243.1 GCA_003219095.1 Verrucomicrobiota bacterium | reverse complement strand
CCTGGCTGGCGGACCGTTTTCGCGATGCGAATGGCAATCCCAATTACGCCCTGACCATGGCGCTAGTAGAATGTGTCGTTTTTCTCGCGATCATTCTGCTTGCCGCAATCGGTCCGGAAAAACACGGCCGGGAATTCTGAGACCAAACATTCTACGAGTTCATTCACAACACGAATGCGCATTCAGCGCAAACTCGACGGCTTAAAGCCGTCGAATTTGCTGGTTCCGTGAAATCGAGATGGCGGCAGGGGAATGTTTTATTTTCCGTTCGCTCATCTTACTTAGGGAATTTGCCTGTTGAATGGTCGAGAATTTTGCGGATCAAATAGCTATAACTGGGCTTACAAATATGAATGCGCTGTTCAGTCAAAACTTGACGGCTTAAAGCCGTCAAGTTCCGCCTCTTGGCCCACACGGGAAATTCGGAGAACGACTTATTTTCTCGAGAACACGAATGTGCTTTCGCGCGCGCGCTGGGCCTTTCGAAGGCGTTCTGGAGGGACACACGCTGTCAGCGTTCCAAACATTTCGAACGCCGACGTCTGCTTATGAAAAGTCCGATCAGCTCAAAATGACTCGCGCGTTCAGTGCCCGCTTAGAGTAGGCGGCGCCAATCCGGGACCCTCTCCGGGCGGGGCGAGCACTGGCTTCCGTTTCTGCTGCTGCTGCGGGGGTGGCGGCGGTTGCGATTCCTGGCTCACGACCGCGGGCGCGGGAGCATGATAAGCGCCCACCCCATAACGTTGCTCCACAATCGCTTGAGCAATCTTCTCCGCCAGGAGTTCGCGATATTCCCCGTTGCGCGCTTCGCGACCTTCCGACCGGTTGCTTAAATAACCGCATTCCACCAGCACCGCCGGATAAAGCGCTTTCCGCACCACGCGAAAATCAGCGGTGTGCACGCCACGGTTAACAGCTCCTTTTAGCGAGCAAAGTCTGCTCTGGATGTTTTGCGCCAAGTCGGCTGCATATGGTGAATGATAATAAGTCTCAAATCCTTTCACCCCGCGCCGTCGCGAATCGTTGAAATGAATACTGACGAAAATTGAATTCGGTGTGGCGTTCTCGATATCAACGCGCGTGTCGAGTGGAATGAAAACATCGTTGGTTCTGGTCATGACAACCTTCAATTGGGAATCGCGCAATTTGCGGCTGAGCCGGGTAGCGACATCGAGAGTGACGGTCTTTTCCGGCGGGCCGGATCGACGATAAGCGCCGCTGTCCCGCCCGCCGTGTCCGGCATCGACGACAACACTGTTAAAGGTACGGCTGGTATTCTTCAGCTGCTGTTGCGGCGGAACGGTTTCGCAGCCTGCCAAAAAAAGCGCACAAAGCGCAACGCCTCTACCCCACACCGAACTCGGCATTGCGATTGATAAGCGATTCGAATCGCGCTGACAAATGTTGAGGGCAAAACGCCCAAGCGGGTTTCGACGGCGCAAAAACCGCTTGTTTTTAGCGTGACCAGATTTAAAGGCGTTTCTCACGTTTATGCGACTTAGACTAGTAGCAGTTCCTGTGCTTTTGGCGTTGGCCTTCGCTGCCTGTAACAAAAAGCAAAAAGCCCAAACTATTGGCGAGGGATCGATGCCAGGCGGCGGCGCTTCAGCTGCGAAAGGTGCGTCCCCGCTGACGACCGTGACTCCGATTACGACCCCAACTCCGCCAGCGAAGGTGGCGGTCGATCAGACCGCGCAGGTTATCGTTTATGGCTATCACCGCTTCGTCAATCAGGTGCGCCGGCCGGATACCGAAATCACGCCCCAAATGTTTGAACAACAAATGCAGGACCTTAAAAATCGCGGCATCACTGTCATCGGGATGCAGGATTTCCTGGCCTGGAAGCGTGGTGAAAAAAATATTCCGCCCCGCTGCGCCATTATCACTTTCGATGACGGCTGGAAATCGCAGTACGATGTGGCCTGGCCGATTATGAAAAAATTCGGCTACCCGTTTACGCTTTTTATTTATACCGAAGGCGTTCGCGGCGGGCATTTTGGCGGGGGCGAAGCCATCACCTGGGAACAGCTCGCGGAAATGCGCGATGCTGGGATCGATATTCAAGCGCATTCGGAAACGCACCAGGATTTGCGCAAGCCCTATGACAAGGTGGCGAAGAAGAAACTGAGTCCGCCGGAATACGAGCAGTGGCTACAGAATGAAGTAGCGCGATGCAAGGAGACGCTGGAACAACGGCTCGGCATCAAGGTGAGTTGTTTCGCGGTTCCCTACGGATTCTACAATCAGCACGTTAAAGACGTCGCCAAGGCCGTGGGCTACGAAGCCGTGTTTACTGTTTACGGGCAACCGATCACGTTTCGGTCGACCATGGATTCGCTCGGGCGCTACCTGATTGAAGGAAACAAACCGAAGGTTTTTGCTGATGCCATTTCCATGATCGCGACTTCCGGCGGAGGGGGCGCGCCGGTCGCCGAGATTGGATCGTCGAACATCGCGAGCAAGCCGGCGGACGGCGAAACCACCCGCAATCCTTTGCCATTAATCAGTGCCAATCTTTCCGCCTTTGGCGCGATCGATCCCGGCAGTGTAACGATGCGGGTGAGCGGGTTAGGCGTTGTGCCGGCGTCATTCGATCCTAAAACAAATACCGTTTCCTATCAGGTGACGAAGAAATTGCGCGATAAATGCAGCGTGATCGTCGAGGCAAAATCGGGCGGCAAAAAAGTGGAAGCGCACTGGACCTTCGCGGTTGAAGAAGCCGGGGCAGCCGCAGCGTCAGCGACGCCGAAGAAATAGCGTGACCGATGATATTTCCGGGTAGCGCACGCGTCTCGCGTGTTGGTTTTGGTGTCTCGCCGAAACAATCTTTCCAGAAAAGTCCGCGATCGCGAGGACGCGATCGCCAGCACGCGAGACGCGCGCGCTACCCGGACTCTTCGCGCCACGCTGAATTGAATTGATCATGTTTTCCCAGCTCGGTGATAAGCTTCAGGACATTTTCAAGGACCTCCGTGGTCACGGTACCATCAGCGAGTCGAACATTAACGATGCGCTGCGCCAGGTCCGTCTCGCGCTCCTCGAAGCTGATGTCGATTTCCAGGTCGCCAAAAACTTTGTCGCGCGAGTCAGAGAAAAAGCACTGGGCGAAGAAGTGTTGCGTAGCATCACACCCGGCCAACAAATCGTTAAGATATTTCACGATGAGCTGACAGGATTGCTCGGAGGCAATGCTGCTCCGCTGAATCTGGAAAAACCGGCGCGCATTTTGATGGTAGGCTTGAATGGCGCGGGCAAAACAACCTCAGCGGCGAAATTGGCGCGTTTGTTAAAGAAACAGGGGCATTCGCCTCGCTTGGTCGCGGTGGATTTGCAGCGTCCGGCGGCAATAGAGCAACTGGTCACGCTTGGCCGGCAAATCGATGTCCCGGTCTTCGCGCCACCACCTAACGAGAAAGATGTAATGCGCGCCGCCACCGCCGCAATCGATGCTGTAGCCGCAATCGCTGACCGCGGCGGTCCTGATCAAGCCCGCCCGCCCGCCACGGCCAGCGACCGCGGCTACAAGATCGATATTTTCGACACCGCCGGCCGTCAGGAAATCGATCAGCCGCTCATCGAAGAACTGAAACGGTTGCGGGATTTTTTGCGGCCCCAGGAAATTCTGCTCGTAGCCGATGCCGCTACTGGCCAGCAAGCCGTCAGCGTGGCGACACATTTCAATGACGCTCTTCAGATCACGGGAATTGTTTTGACTAAACTCGACGGCGACGCACGCG
>QHPM01000242.1 GCA_003219095.1 Verrucomicrobiota bacterium | reverse complement strand
CAACCACACCAAGGAGGACACCAAGGTTCCAGAACGCGCCTCCGGGAACGAGCAACAGCGGATGACGCAAGGTCGTGCGACACAATCGCGCCATGAGCCAGATGGCCGTGCCCATTCCAACCATCGAAGCCCAGCCGTAAAGCATGACATTAACGTGTGCCGGACGAATCCGGCCCCAGGTCAGGACAGCGACGTTTGAAAGCAGATCAGGCGAATGGAGTTTGAATGACGTGAAACCCGCCAGCAACGTCCCCAGCAGCAACCAAACGATGGCCGAGGCGTAAAACATCAAAACCGGAACGCGGGTTGAGGCGTCGATCAACGCGCGTTCGACCTGCTCGACGTCGCCCACGCTCAAGTCTGTGACGCTGCCTGGGCTCTTGAGTGGGATTTCAGTGGGATTCATTCGCAAAAAATCATGTCGGCGTTTTTCCCGGAACAGGACTGGAAGTGCTAGGCGGCTTTTGTTCAGGCATCGGCGATGGTGAAGCGGCGGGTTGCCCGCTCGGCGGGGAAGGCGGTACAGCCGGTGTCGCGCCAGGACCCGGCTGGGTCCCGGGTAAAGCGCCAGGTGGGTTACCAGCTGCAGCCGGCTGATTCCGATTTTCGGAACCGGGACCTTCGACTGACGTTGGCTTCGGCGTAGCGCCGGCCGCCGAAGGGGCAGGCGAAACTGCGGACGCAGGTGGTGATGCGGCGGGCGCTGGCGTTAGCGCGGGAGTTTCAATTGGATTTGCCGACGCCGGTTTTTTCGACGCCAAATCGCTAAGTGTGAGTTGCATCGCGCGATCGATCGGGATGCGCGCGATACCCTTGCCCTTGTCGACCCAGGCGTACGAATTCAGGTCCTTGGTCGCGGCCTCGCGGATGGTCTTCAATTTTTCCTGACGCGCTTTGGCGCGTTTCTGTTCGTAAGTGTCGCCATGCGGTGTGGCCGCCACCAGCACGAGCACGAAAATTCCAAAAAAAAGAAAGAGCAAAACGATGCCGAGCCATGCCCCAAAGGAAATCGGCGCGCGTTCTGGTATTTGCGGTGTAACGGAAACGGCCATTTTCAGTTCCTCAAACGCAATGACTCGATCAGGCGCGGATCCCGCACTGGAAAAGTGGATGTCTTTCCAATTAGCCGCAGATAAAGGAAGGCGAGGCTGCAACCGATCGTGATCGGACAAAGGAAATCCCAGATGCTTAAGTGAACGCCGGTGCCGTGGAGCGATGGCAGCACGATCAGATACATATCGAGCGCCTGCATAAGCATGATCCAGCCGGCAACGATGGAAAGTTGATGTGGGCGTTTCTTGATTCCCTGGAGCAACAGAATCGCGAACGGGCCGAAGAAACGCCCGATGACCAGGAGCAGGCTCAGCGGCCACCATGACTCCGTGTTCCGGACCAGATAGTACTGCGTTTCTTCCGGAATGTTGGCGTACCAATACAGCATGTACTGGCTGAAACCGATGTAGGCCCAGAAAACCGAGAAGGCCAGCATCCATTTTCCCATGATGTGATAATGCTCCAGTGTCACCACTTTGAGGTAGCCGGCCTGGCGCAACGCCGTAGTCACAAGCACGAGCAGCGACATGGAGCTGCCGGCGGCTCCGGCAAAAATGTACGGGCCCCACATGGTAGAGTACCAGCGAAAGTTCAGTCCCATCAACCAATCGAAAACGGAAAAGCTTAGCGCCAGACCAAAGATGGGCAGCCCGGCAAAGGCCACCTTGCGCATCCAAACAGTGCAGCGCGGATTGCCATCACGATCCTGGGCCACGGAAAAGCGGCGCAGAAAAAATGCGACCCCTCCGAGGAGGATGAAATAAAGGAAGGCACGGAAAACAAAAAACGGCCAGTTCAAATACTGGCGTTTGCTATCGAGCACTGGATTTGCGCCCGGCGCGATATTCATCCACTCAAAAAGATGATGGCGGAGCAACAAAATCGGGATCACAAAAATAAAGAGTGCGAAGAGCAGGAGCGCGATGTTCTCGAGCTGTCGGCGCACTACTACCGACCATTCCGCATCGGTGGCGTGATGGACAATCGTCCAAAACAAACAGCCGCAGCAAAGGGTGAAAAAATAAATGAAGCCGAATAACCAGGAGAAACTGAATTGTTCCGGCGACGTGACGGCGCCGATCAAACAGAGCAAGAGCCCGACAACAGCGCCGCCCGCCAGCAGCAAAGATAAACCGCTGAAGCGACTTGTTTCGAAATATTCCCCCTCCGGGGCCGGTACGATCTGAGAACGCTCGCTCATTTCTTTTGCGCCTCCGGGCTTGCGGCCGGTTTCGTCTCCGGCGGTTTGGCCTCCGCCTTTTCCAGTTTTGCCGCTTCTTCGGCTGGAACATCAGCAGCGGCGGCGTTCTGGCTGCGCTGCAAGGCGCGCACGTAAGCAATAATCGCCCACCGGTCCGCCACCGGCACGTTACCTCCGTACGACATCATGGTGTTTTTGCCATTGGTGATGGTGTTAAAAATCTCACCGTCCGCCATTTTCCGAATCCGCTCATCTTGCAGAGTGGCCACCGTGTTCAAGCCGTACTGCTTTGCGATTCCGTTGCCGGCCGCGGTCAATCCATGGCAAACGGAGCAGGTAATGTTGAAACGTTGTTGCCCGCGTTGCATTAATTCGGCGTTAACCGGGACGGGAATGCCGGTACCCCAGTTCGTGCCCATCTTGCCGGTGTTGTAATAATCAGTGCCGGCGCTGAAACCAATCCGCGTCCGCGAGAACTCTTCACCAAGCGCAGCACCGCTCGGCGCAATCCCAGCCGGCGTCCTCAGCTGCGGCTTTGGCATTTCGTAACCAATCGGGATGGTACTCGCGATCGGAACCCGCGGGCCCCGGCCATCAGCGAAAAAATCGATCGGCGATTGCGCCCGTACTTTTTGTTGCCGCACCATATCGGGAAAAATTTCCCAGGGTGTGCGGATGCTGTGTTCTCCCCGGAAACCGCACATCGCAACAATGACAATGCCGGCGAGAAGGAAGATGAGGAAAAAGCCGCGCAGCATTTCAATCCTCCTCGTGCACGACGGTGATGTGCAACCCGCCGGTCTCGACAAGCAAATCGTGTGTTTCCATTTCACTGAAACGGGGATCGCGCGCTTCGATGGCGAGAAAAAATCCGTCGTTGGTTGCGCGAGCGAAACGGTCCCAGTTGAAAATGGGGTGATGCCAACGGGGCAGTCCGTTCATGATCAGATTCGCAAAAAAGGCCGAAAAAGCGCCGAAAAGCACAGTTAGCTCAAACATGATCGGGAAAAACGCCGGCACCGTTGCCCAGTTGAACGGTTTTCCGTGCACGATTACCGGATAAATGAGCCAGGAAGGACCGAACTCGAGAATGACCGCGGTCAATAAACCGGTGATTCCACCGATCAGCACCACCGCGCTGAGCCACGATTTGCCGAGCCCCATCGCCTCATCCATCCCATGGATGGGAAAGGGCGAGTACACATCCCACCGTTTGAACCCGGCAGCGCGCACGCATTTGTCCGCCTCGTAAAGTTCTGAGGCGCTCCAGTATTCCGCGCCGATTGCGTAAACTTTATGACCGGACGGCGTTCTCATGCCTGCTCCTTTCCACAGCTGTAGCCGCCGCGCTGTGGGCGGCGCGTAGGAAAAATTCGGTCGCTGCCCGCATCTCGCGCCAATACCGGCGCTTCGCACAGCGAAGCGGCTACAAATTGGCTACAGAGCATTCTCATGCGTGCTCCTTTTCCGCGACGCCGACCGGATCATGCCGGTGCACGTCCGATTGCGGCAAAACGATTTTCACTTCGCTCATCGCGATCATTGGCAGGAAGCGAATGAAGAGGAGGAAGAGCGAGAGGAAAATTCCATGGGTGCCGATGAAGGTCCAGATGTCGACCCAGGTCGGAATGAACAATCCCCACGAGCTTGGCAGAAAATCACGGTGCAATCCGCCGACGATGATGATGAAACG
>QHPM01000241.1 GCA_003219095.1 Verrucomicrobiota bacterium | reverse complement strand
GTGTTGTTGCGAAGCGCACTGACGCCCACCGCTGTGTTTTGAAATCCAGTGCTGCTGACAATCATCGCACCATCACCGACGGCTGTATTTCGGTCACCACTGGTATTGCTAGCCAGGGCGCTTTCACCTACGGCGGTGTTGAACGGGCCGGTGGTATTACTTTTCAGCGCCTGATAGCCAACGGCTGTGTTATTGCTGGCAGTAGTATTACTGCTGAGCGCAAGCGACCCGCTTGCGGTGTTGAAGCTGCCGGTATTGCTGGAGAGCGCTGCAAATCCATCAGCAGTGTTGCTAAAGCCACTTACATTGAGGTTGAGCGCAGCGCTGCCAGTGGCCGTATTGGAGCCTCCGTCCCTATTTTTGAAGAGCGCACCGTTCCCCATGGCCGTGTTGTTGAAACCGCCGTTAAGGCTGGCCAGCGCATTAAGACCTTCAGCCGTGTTGCCGTTGCCCAGATCTCCGTCCACCTGGGCTCGCACGACCGGTGACAAGCCAAACCAAGCGACAGTAAGAGCAAACAGGCCGTTACGAACGCTGTGTCGTAAGGACGACCGATTAAGAGACTTTGCTAGAGGAAGCGTGGCATTTCTGAATAGAGGCGAGTGAGTCACGAGGAGTTTCTTTCATATACTCCCGGTGGTTAATCTTAGGATGGCAGGCCTGAAAAAGAGAGGCCCCCGGGAGTAAATACGCCCCGCCTATTTCAGGTTCTGTTTGAAGCCGGAGATTTTGCGCGGAGAGCCGCCCCCACGTCAATACTAAAACCTGCCAGTTTGCGCGCTGTAGAGGCGTTATCTCCCGTTACGGTCGAAACGCCGCCTTATTGATTATTGGCGACTAATTCCGCGCGGTTCCGGTCCCTGAGATTCCTGTTGAAGGAGAGACAGGTTTTATCGTCGAGGATCGATCGCGCGGTGGAAGCAGTGGGGAAAATTGGGCCGATCAGTCATGCGCGCTGTCGCCGCGAATTCGAACAAAGGTTTATCGATCGTCAAATGGCCCAGGATTACATCGATTTACAAGCAACTGCTCAGCCGTTCATCGGCTCAAGCGTAAGCCTAAACATTCTCTCCCGCTCTCTCTCCCCGCCCCCTTGCTCCCTGCTCTGTCCTACAAATGACCCATCAAGTATAGGATCAATATGATGATGAGAACTGTGCCTAGGACGCCATGCGACCGATAGCCCCAGCCGTACCCGCCCGTGGGGAAAGCTCCCACTAACAACAGAATGACCACGATAAGAATAATTAGGCCCATGTAACGATTTCTACTTTCCCCTGCGCGCTCAGGCAAGCCTAATCCGGATCTCTGTTTCCCTGATCCCGACCCAAAAGCCCAGCTTGCTCTGACCGCACCGGAATGGGAATCTCTTGATCAGTGAACCGCCTCTATTTCGGCGATAACCTTGGTTGGCTGGGCAATCGCGACGAATCCCCCACGAGACCGTCGATCTCGATAAGAAGGACTAAATCGGATTTTAGTATTTCAATTGAACCTAAAATTACGGTGGCTTGTAACTGGATTCTATAATATCGACCTCTTAGTAAATGAACCCTCTCATTGCTTCGGTATTAGGTGGCATCCGAAGTGAGCCGTTCCCTCTAACGTCCGCATAGGCACCTGTTCCACTTACAATCTCCCACCGTCCCTTAGGTGGGGAACTGGCAAATTGGCATTCCTGATGAATCGTGATAGTTCCACTTCCATCTGATGCGGTCAACGTAACCACGCAATGAGCTCGCACACCATTAACATTAGAATAAATGTCCATGGTGGCAGGCCCTGAAATTGTCAGGGCCCCGCTTGTGGTAAAGGTTCCCGCTACATTGGGAAATGTCGCAAAATTAAAGATAGCAGTGATGGTAACCGGTGTGGGCGGGGAAGCCGACGCCGAGGGCACCGAGACCATCGTGAAGCAGGCAATCATACCCAGCGCGATTGCCGCAGAAATAATTTTGATGTGTTGCATAGTTAGTATCCTCTTGCTTGTTTTTTTGATTGTTAGGGCTGCATTTAGTTTCCAGTTGAATCTGGAGATCGCGTAAAGCGGTGTCTCAGCGAAGACCCAGCCCCTGCGGCTTATTCAGCCGTGCCGAAGATAAGTTGAAACGTCGGGTGACGTAACCAAGAATGCGTTTACGGCTTCCCCAAAACTTTGTCGAGCATTTTTTTGGCGTAAAGCGGGCTACCCGTTTGCATCACAGCGTCGCAGCCAGCGCACTGGAGTAACTCATAGCGGTCCGCTCCGCAGATCTCTTGGCAGCAGCACGAATGAGGTGGAAATAAGTCGACTACGCGCTTCCCATGGCTATTATGGCAATTCAATATGCTAGAGCCGGATTACTGCAGAGCGCGACTACTAGAAATCGGGGTCGGCAGAAGATTTTGGCAATCCAATCCTTCTCCCAAAAATGCTCACACTTTCTACGAGCGAGTGATCCAACCGTTGCGGCGACTCCAGCGTCGAGGTATCGTGGAAAAACTTCAGGAAATCACTGCAACCGATGATCGAACTCCTATCGCAGTGGAGATAATCGGCCAGGTCGACCTTACCAAAGTAAGCAAACAGTAGGGGGCTCCCTTAATCACTCGCATTTCAGCGATTAGCCCCTATTGGCTGTTAACAAATCATCGGCCTGACCATGAATCCATTCTCCGTGTGGTTCGGTCCCCGAAATTATTGTTAAACGAGGGACAGGCTTTATCGTCGAGGATATCGAGCGATATGCTCTTACAATACCAAGGCCATCACTCGCAAGAACTGGCGGAATCGTGTACTGGCTTGGCGAACAGGCAAAGCAGGATGCGATCGGTTACGCCACGCCTCGGGCAAAGTTGAATGCGAACTTTCGACTGGAGGAATATTCAGTTCGAGCAAGTATCGCTACCGAGGCTTGGTGACAGCCGCCGTGGAGAAAACCCTGTGAACCCCACGCCCCCATGACGGCTGCCACTCCGACAGCGATTATAGTAATTATGGTGTCTGATTACAAATGAAAATTAGACCTTAGCGCCCGCGTGCCGTCAGCCGTTCGAGATCCCAAACTGTGCGGTGCGGCTCGTGGTTGCTGTCGATTAATGTGTGGCGAGCGAATCGGGAAGCTTGCGAACAAGGTCGCTCGCTAATGTGCGCCGAACTCAAAGGCGCCAATGTCGGTGCCGCCGCCTGCCTCATTCGTGATCGAAGTTTAGGTTAGATCACGGCAATTTCGTGCCGACTGTAGATTGCACGAGGTTGACGTCGGTGCTGTTAATCACACCGTCAACGGTCACGTCTTCGCGAAACGTGGAGCTAGTCACGCTCTGTCCGACCTTTGACTGGGTCAGAATTACATCATTAGGAGAGCCACTGGACGTAACTGACCCGTTATTGGTTGTATCACCAAGGAGCACTCCCATGGGCACGCTCACGTCGTTGGTGTGCGTTCCATCGCTGACGTTGGAAAGGGTGACAAAGATGGTCTGAGCATTGGATACTCCAGTCAAATTCACTGTCACCGTCGAGCCGCTGACGCTCGAGCTGCTGACGCTGGCGGTGGCGCTGGGCGCGTTTGGATCAGGAGTGACGCTCGTGCTATCGAGTGTGATCGCAGTGGGGAAGGTCAGAATCATCTTAAACACGCCGGAGTTGCCACCCGTGCGGCATTCTACTCCCAGCTTCGGGCCGAAAAGTGGAAGGTTGACGTTAAAGCTGCCTGCCGTTC
>QHPM01000240.1 GCA_003219095.1 Verrucomicrobiota bacterium | reverse complement strand
GTCTTACCGCCATGCGCGGTGTGGCGGCTCTACTGGTTGCTTTCTTTCATCTGCGCTACGGGGTGATCGGTATCCCCTGGTTTGATGCCTACATCTTTAGCTATCGTTTTGGAGGAAGAGGCTACCTCTGGGTGGATTTCTTTTTTATTCTCAGCGGTTTCATTCTGGCCTACCGCTATGGATCTTATTGCCGCAAGTTAAGCTGGCACGGTTACAGGCATTTCGTCTGGCAGAGAATCGCCCGCATTTGGCCGCTCCACCTCGTCACCGTGGCGATCGCCATTCTCTACCTTGGGATAAAATACGGCCCGAGCTACCTTTCGCGCGATGCCATCGTTGCCAATTTACTATTGGTGCATAGCTGGGGCCGTTACTTTCCGCCGCCGCTGGATTTCCCATCCTGGTCGTTAAGCTGCGAGTGGGGGGCTTATTTGATTCTACCGCTTTATCTATTTGCCGTTGGTCCCTTCCGGCGCGGCACCTTTCACCTGCTATTGGTCGCGGTTCTTCTGGCGCTGCTCTATTGGTATGCGGCTCAATTTGGCAAGGGCACGCTTGATCGGCTGCGAGAGCAGTGGGGACTGGGCCGTTGTATTCTTGAAGTAGCAATTGGGGTGAGCTTGTTCCAGCTCAGCTCCTTACTGCGTTCGTGGCAAGCTTCCCGAAAAGACGACGCGATTCGGCGGATCGCAACGATGTTCGACGCGATCGCAGTGGTGGTCTTCGGCGCGATCTTTGTCGTTTTCATCTACACTGGATATGATTTCTACTTCGTGCCGCTGGCTGCTGGACTCATTTTTTGCCTGAGCGTGGCGGAGGGACCTTTTAGTTTTCTCTTGCAGCGGCCGGTGATGATCCTTCTGGGAGAAATCTCCTTTTCTATTTATATGCTACATGGCTTTGTCCTCTGGCTCTGCCAGGATATACCGACAAGCTTCAAAGCCAGGCTCCCCTTCTGGGCCGGGGCACTCTGGCTCCTCGCGGCACACTTGATTGTAATTGGACTCTCTTATCTAAGCTTTAAGCTAATCGAGCGCCCAGCCCATTGCGCCCTGACCCGCCGGTCGAAGTCTGTGCCTCCGCCGAGCCTTTCGGCCAACATCAGGACGCGTTGACCGTGCAAAGCTTTAACCCAAATTCTTGATAGACTACCTCAGATGTGTGGGCAGTAAGTCCCCGCTTTCGGGGCTGGAGGTAAGGGGATTCGAACCCCTGACCTTCTCATTGCGAACGAGACGCTCTACCAACTGAGCTATACCCCCATTTTACCAATGAAAAACAGCAGTGGTCAGCTCGGCCGAATTTTAGGTTTGTCCACCGATTTTATCCACTGTGTAATCATGTGTCATGATCACAGCGAAAAGCGGCCAGTTCCAAAAAGTCGGTGAGTGTCTCTACCGTTATTCATCCAATGGCGTGTATTATGCCAGGATCAAAGGTAGGGGCAAGGAGATCCGCCCCAGCCTTGAGACAACTGACCGCGCCTTAGCGAAGAGAATGCTGGCCCAACTGCGGGATACGCGACGGCAGATTGACCCCTCAAGGGGCAAGACCACTCTGGGCGAAATTTGCGATCGTTACTTGCTCACAATTCAGCATCACAAGCCGAAGACAACTGTGGCACCACTCTGAGTGCTGACAACGCCTTACCCGTCTCAGCCGACTCTCAGTCAGCAACTCCGCAGCCTGGTGCGCAAGTCGCAGTTCGACAGGGGCGCAAAGGGTAGCTGAGCAATTCATCTCCCTCACGCGACCGGTCGACGTCAAAGTCGCGTACGGCAATGTGAAACTTACGACTGGCACACGGCTCAAAGTCGCGTCACGCGCTGGCGCGACGATTAACGTTGTCTCCCTAAAACGACATTGTGACGATTCCAGCCGACGCTGCGAAATGAGAACGGCGCAGTTATCGGAGTGATCATTGGATTGCTTATGCGGCGAAAAAGCCTGACCTGGACTGCGAGCAAAGACTGAATTTTGCCCTTAAGGGACTGTGCGAAGGGGCGATTCCAGATTATAGATCTCCAGGAGGCCGATACCGCTGCCACCATTAGCGCCGCGCACAATAGCGGTGAACGCGCCCGATGGCAGTATAGTGAAAATGGCGGCCTCGGCGTCGTTGGGGGGTTGCAGGCCAGTCACTTGAATGGCGGTTTGCTGAGTTTGCTTCCAATTATCGTTAGCTGCGACAAGCACACCATTGGCATCGCGAAGCTCTATCGTAGGGTCCGTTAATAGATCAACGATGCCGAATGGAGTTAACGACGGTCCCAATGCCCGCGCCAGAACGGGTGAGGCTCCGCCCCGCACGATGTACCCACCTATCATCACATCATTACCGGTTCCCACGAAACCGCGAGTCGAAATATTTGCCAGTTGCGATGAGGC
Organism: Verrucomicrobiota bacterium; assembly: GCA_003219095.1. GTDB lineage: Bacteria > Verrucomicrobiota > Verrucomicrobiia > Chthoniobacterales > UBA10450 > AV69. Next base: position 1,289 of record QHPM01000240.1, on the reverse strand, counting down.
GACGGAATCCACGTCATATACTTCCAGCAGGCCTTTTCCCGTTGCGCCGCCTTTGCCGCTTTCAATCGCGGTGTATGAACCTGGCACAAGACTTGTCAAAATGGCCGACTCACGCGGGTCGGCGGGCCTCAGGTTCGTAGGTATTTGGGCTGCGTTCACTGCCAGAGCCCAATTATCGTTAACTGTAATGTTGGTACCAGCTTGAGTACGCAAATCAAGAACAGGATCCTGTAGCGTCCCAGTTAGTCCAAAGGCAGCCAGGGAGGGCCCCAGCCCTCGAATGAGAATTTGTTTGGAACCAGCACCTGCAATAATGAAGCCGGCTATTAATTGATTCTCGCCATTCGCAATTCCTGCGCGGGTCGACGTGTTGACGAATATTCCGGTGGCGGGAGCTTGGGTCACAACCTCGTTTATTCCATTGGCGCCGTTCGGGTCGCGAGGAAATTTCGCGTAGGGCAGTCGTGCCCCTCTAAAGACGAATTGATCTGCGCGAATAGAGTCAGGCGCGAGGAAATTATGTGTCCCCGATGCCCCGACGATGTCATCTTGATCAACGCCGTCGCCGCTGATGCCAATCGCGCCGATTAGGACGCCATTGCGATAAAGCGGAAAGCCGCCGGGAAAAATTGTGATGCCGTTGGGCAGGTTCCCATCCAGCGAGCATCCGGATGTAATAGGTTTCACGTTAGCCAGAGTACCCGACAGGCAAGTGAACATTTCCTGCTGACCGAAGAAAGGTCCTGCGTGATCCGCGTCGATTCCCGGCGGATAATGGCTTTGAGCAAGGAACCCAACCGTCCGAGTGGACAGTGCGATATTCCGCCCCAAACCGAGCAGGTCTCGATTCGAGTAGTATAGAGCGGTGCGAGCTTTTTGAACCGCTACGTCCCAGCTGAACATCGTCGCTTCCCCGGTTCGGAATGTGCCAAGGACGGTGGGTGCGACGCCGGATTGATTTGGATTGTTCACCACCGTAATGAACACTTCCATGTGTATTCCAATCGGTAGGCGAATCCCGGCCCGCGTCGTCCGGGCTCGATCGGCAGCGTAATTGATAATGCTACGCACTTCCGTTTCGTTTAGTCGCGCTTGCCCATTGATCGTTCCGGGGAGGGGATCATTAGTGATTGGCTGGCGGACTTCCCCTTGCAGTCCCCCGAAGGTCTCAACCGGATACGGAAAAGCCATCGGCGCACCTTGAATCGGGTAAAACGTTGAAGCGTTGCCAGAGAGGACGACTACGTCTGAAACCTGGGTTGAGCTCTTGATATAAGGAAGAGCAAGAC
>QHPM01000239.1 GCA_003219095.1 Verrucomicrobiota bacterium | reverse complement strand
GAATCCACCCGGACTCAATTCGGCTCGTTTTCCCTCGCACGCCAGCACCGCCTTACCAGAAATCATTGTGTGGGACTCATTAGCGGTGTGCCAATGCTTGCGGACATGGATCGCCTTCGACGTGCGAATGAGCAGGCTGGTAGCATGCGTTTTTGGATCAATACGAAGAAAACAGATTTCCGGAGAATTTTCGCCCAGATCGGGAAGAATCTTGTCCCATTTCAGATCAGACAAATTTTTGAAAATCGGCCCATCGCTCGTCGCCGGCTCGGTTGTTTGCGCACCAGTTTCGTTAAACGCTAGAATGGCCAATCCCAGGACAATCGACGATATCGTTTTCATGGTAGAACCAATCCGCCTGACTCTTCGTGTCGACAACAAATCTTGTTGAGATGACATCAAGAGTCAGTGGCGTCTGGTGTCGCGTCCAGAAGGCAATCCACTTCGCACAGACCGTGGTCGAATGACGAGTCTAGTTGGGAGGGCGACTTCCAACTCGTCTACCAGATAAACCATGAAAATCGGCGAGTTGGAAGTCGCCGCTTCCAATCAAGACGCGCTGCCATCTGTTGAGCGATGGCAGGAGAGTGTATTAGTAGGGAAATCATTGCCATCCTCCGCCTTATCTTTAAAGAATTAGATCCGTGAATCCGTATGCAAAGCCGAACGAACGAAAGGTCGGGGAACGCCGACCTAAGGTTTCGCATTTGCCGAGGAGTATCGATTCTCGCACCCGGAAGGAGCGGCAGGCGGAAAAAGAAGCAGTTGCAGCCGAGCGACGCGCCATCAAGAAATCCGCGCGCCGGCAGTTGAAACAGCAATTACTCGACGAACTGGAAGGTGCGAGCTGACTAGCAGGCCACGGGCTACTTAATTGCGATGGACAGGATGGCTAAAATTGGCTGCACCGCCGCCGCCGCGGGAATTCTCCTGTTACTTGTTACCGCGACCACCATCGGGATCTACTTCCTTGTTAGCTTCCAACAAGGACAAACCTTGTTTTGGGAGGGTCACTCGGCCATGAATCGCGAAGAGTATGACAACGCCATCAGCAAGTTCGACGCGGCCTTACAGAAGCGACTAACCCATTATTACCGAACCTACGCCTACGAGAATCGCGCTTATTGCAATTATCAAAAGAACAAACCCGATCAGGCTATACACGACTATACCGAAGCGTTGCGACTAAATTCCAACCTGTCTCATGCCTACTATTACCGGGGCGTTTTGAACGAACATCGGAAGGAACGCGATAGTGCTTTTTCCGATTACTCAAACGCTATTCGGTGTGACCCAAACTTAGCCGGCGCGCTCTATCACCGCGGTTTGATATTTATGCTGCGACAAGATTTTAGTAGCGCAATTTCAGACTTTTCGGAGGCAATTCGCTCGTCGCCGGGCGATGCGGCGGCGTATTTGGAAAGGGGAAATGCCTACGCACGCACGGGTAGCCTCGACGAAGCACTGGCCAGTTACGATTCGGCAGTGCTGGAGGCCCCGGCCTTTACCCGAGCTTACTTGGAACGTGCTCGCTTGTATCGGCGAAAACATGAGTTGAATAAGACATTACGCGATCTTGATGAGGCGATCCGGCTCGATCCGAAGTCTGCCGCCGCTTTACACGAGCGCGACAGAGTTCTGCGCGAGGCAACGCTAGAGGGCGGGTCAATTGAAGCGATTACTGAAGTAATTGGTCGGAATCCGCGCGATGAAAAAGCGCTGGAGGCACGCGGCGGCATCTACCTTGCCAAACATGATTACGAACGAGCGATCAGCGACTTCACCGAATGCATCCGCCTTACTCAGTCGCGAAGCGCTTATGATCACCGCGCGGAAACCTATTTCAAAGCCGGCGATTATGCCAAGGCTGTTGCTGATTACGAAGAAGGCGCGCAACACAGCGGGCCAGTGACGGTGGCAGCCAAAGGGTTGGCCTGGTTACTGGCGACCTGTCCCAATCCAGCTTTCCGCCATGGGAAACACGCGGTTGAAGAAGCAAGGGATGATTGCGAGCGAACGGCATGGAAGAACTGGAATTGCATGGACACACTAGCGGCAGCTTCTGCGGAGGCAGGTAATTTTGCTGATGCCGTGAAGTACGAAGAGCAGGCACTTGCGATGAAAGAGCTCCCGTCCGAATCGCAAGTTGAGTTCCAACAACGACTCGCACTGTATGAGGCTCGCAAGCCGTACCGTGACGGCAAAAAATAGAAGCGTCAGATTATTTCGTGCCCGCATTGGGATTGGACATCTTCAACGCGCAAATTTCATCAGTAGGAATCGTTGGCTTTCGCGACTCACCAGAATTGTGCTCGCGTTCTGCAAACACGCCGCGCATCATGGCGCTCAGCCGGTTTAGTGAGAGGCGTTCCGGCAAAACGGCAACTAAATTAACGAAAGGAAAACGATACCATGAAATGCAGTCTTCTAATCACCGCGTTAACCTCGCTGGCACTTCCGCCATTTGCTCGCGCACAAAGCCCGAGTCCGAGCGCCCCCTCTACGACGGCCGCAACCGGGGCTCCCTATACCGAACATTCCGTCTGGAACATCACCCTGGTGAAAACGAAAGCCGGATTGGATGACGATTACTTGAGAAGCATTGCTCAAACTTTCAAAGGCACGATGGAAGAGGAAAAGAAGCAGGGCCTGATCATGGATTACAAGGTGCTCATCGGCGACGCCTCCGATCGCAACGACTTCAATATTCTACTTATGGTCGAATTCAAAAACATGGCGGCATTCGATGGTTTGCGCGAAAAGACCGAGCCGATCATGGCCAAGGTGATGGGTGGCCAGGATGCGCAACGCCAGCTGGCGGTAAAACGTTTGGATGTCCGCGAAATTCTCGGCACCAAAACCATGCGGGAAGTGATGCTGAAGTAGGCTTGCCGAAGACAACTCAAGTTGGATCGGTTGCCCTTCGACAAACTCAGGGCCTCGAGCCTGTCGAAACGGCTCGGCAATCGCGCGGAGATTGCCTGGTCTGGTTAGCGGGTTCGATTGTACTTTTGTAAAACGTCGCGTAGGCGATCATGCGGCAGAGCTTCGACTTTGTGGTTGTCGCGGCCAATCATGTCGTGGTTGTCGACCAGGGCGTTGATGATGGCTTCTTCGGTCGTTTCGACAGTGGCGGTGAAAAGCGGGTCCATCAGATCGTTCGGCATGGTCTCGATGGTGCGGATCGATGGCTTGGCGTCGGCGGCATGCGGGTTGGCGGTGGAGAAGGCGAGGAAGAGATCGCCGGAGCCGTTGCCGGAAACGCTGCCGGTGCGGGCAAGACCGAGAGAAGCACGGCGGGCCAGACGTTTCAGTTGATGCGGCAGAAGGGGCGCATCAGTCGCAACCACGATGATGATGGAGCCGGTTTCCTGTTTGTAAACGGACCCGGGAAGTTCCCTGCCGACTTCGACTCCACGAATCGTTAGTTGTGGACGGCGGCCGCAGTTGGCTTGGACGAGAATACCAATAGTATAAGTGCGGCCGGGATCGCCGATCCCGGCTACAACGCGGGAAGCGGTGCCGGTGCCACCTTTGAATTCGTAGCAAATCATGCCGGTACCGCCGCCGACGCTTCCCTCGTCCATCGTGCCGCCGTTTGAGCCAGCCATCCCACGTCTCGGTCACAACCGGTAGACTCCAGGCGAAGCCTTCCGCGTCCGGGCCGCCGTGAGCCAGCCGCCAGGCAATGACGGCGTCGCGCGCCACCCCGACGCTGTGGGTATTGGTCAGTACGATCGGGCCTTCCAGAAATCCGCTTTCCTCAACCCAGGCGGCACCGGTCATTTCACCGTTGCCGTTTAAGGAGAAATAACCGGCGAAAACCTGATCGTTCATGGCCTCGCGGCCACGAGGAAGAATTGCGGTCACGCCGGTTCGGACCGGGCCTTTGCCGACTTCGAGCTTACCCTCGCCCCTGATTAGAGTGGTATAGCCAACTTCCACCCCGGGAACATCGGTAATGGCGTTGAATTTTCCTGGGATGCCCTCGAATAGGATGCCGAGATCGCGTGCGCGAATGGTCTTTGTTTGGGTTTCGAGTTTAGGTGGCGGAGAGATGGGCTCGCGCGCGGAGGAATCGACCACGAGTAGGAGCAGAAGTCCGCAGAACAATTGCGATAGGAAAATTGGGTTCCTTGAATGAGTCTTATAGGTCATATACGACGGATCGCGGGAGCTGGCTGCTGCCACGTTTGCGAACGACGACATGGGCAGCATCGCCTCACGGCTTAGGCGCGAGGGGAGTAAACTTATCCTCGGCGAAAAGCGACCACGGGCCTTTGCTTTTTTGTCGCATGACCGAGGTCCAATTCTTGGTTGCCGGATCGAAGGCGTAGACATTCATGAACTGGCCGCCGTCAGGGGTATTAAAGGTGAAATAGAAGGAATGAGCGGCTTCATCGAGAGTGCCGTAACCGATTACTTCCGAGGCGCGCCCGCCAAAAATATCGAGCCAATGTAAAACGTAGCGCGACATTTTGTGATCGAACCCGATAAACGCCATCGCCTCATATTGCGGCGGGGTCGCGACATCGAGGTAATGCAACTCGAGGAACTGATGGTTGAGCACCCAGCCGACGCGCACCGTATTTTCGGCGGTGCGGCCGTCGCCGAATTTTCGAACAACACGCCAGTTGCCGACCAGTTTATCGAACAACGGATCCTCGAACTTGACGTCGCGTCCGTCCGAGGGAGTTGGAGACTGTGCGCTCATTGTGACAGCGAAGAGCGGGAGGACGATGAAAAGAGGAAATCGCTTCATAAACGCGATCTTGACAGACTTTCGTCTTTCGCGCGATGCCAGAAACGCTAAAGTTTTCAGGTGAGCTACGAGGTTTTCGCCCGCAAATACCGCCCCCAGACATTCGACGATATCGTCGGGCAGACGCATGTCACCCGCACGCTCAAAAATGCGGTTGCGCAAAATCGGCTGGCCCACGCCTATCTTTTTGTCGGGCCGCGCGGGACCGGGAAGACTTCAACCGCCCGCATCCTGGCGAAAGCGCTCAATTGCACGCAGGGGGGGCCGACAGTGACGCCATGTGGCAAATGCGATAATTGTCGCGAAATCGCCGGCGGAAACAGCCTCGATGTCATTGAGCTGGACGCAGCGAGCAATCGCGGGATCGATGACGTGCGGGAGCTGCGCGACAACGTTCGCTACGCGCCGGCGAAATCGCGTTTCAAAGTTTATATCATCGACGAAGTGCACATGCTGACGAAGGAAGCGGCGAACGCGCTGTTGAAGACGCTGGAAGAGCCGCCCAAGCACGTCATTTTCTGTCTGGCCACGACCGAGCCTGAAAAATTGCCGATCACGATTTTGAGTCGATGCCAGCGGTTCGATCTGCACCGGATCGCAACGAATTTGATTGCGCAACAGCTGCAATCGATCGCGACGAAGGAGAAGTTGACGCTGGCGCCGGCGGCGGCCCACGCCATCGCACGCGGGGCGGAAGGCGGAATGCGCGATGCGGAATCAATGCTCGATCAACTGGTCGCATTTTGTGGAGAAAAAGTCGAGGAAGCCGATGTCCTGAATGTTTTCGGATTCACCAGCCAACAAATGGTGGCGGATTTTGTCGGCAGGATTTTGCGCGGCGAGACCGCGGACGCACTGGCGTTGCTGCATGAGCAATGCGAGGCCGGCAAGGACATGATGAAATTGATGTCGGATACGATTGCGTATCTGCGCGATCTGCTCGTTTTCAAAGTGAAACCGGACGCGCTCAGTGACGAAGCCAGCGCCGAGACTCGCGCCGCGTTTGCCGAGCAAGCGCCGCTCCTGGAAACAGACCGAGTCCTGGAATTGATCGATCAATTCGCCGCGGCCGAAGGGCGCATGAAATGGGCGCCGAATAAAAAGCTTCATGTCGAAGTCGCAGTCATTCGGGCTATTCAAACCCTCGATCAGACGACGCTCGATGAAGTGATCGAGAATTTGAACGCGTTGCGTGACGGCAATCCTGCAGCTCCGCCGCCCAATCGCCCGGGCGGCGGTCCTGTCGCCACGGTGGCTGACCGCGGTCCCGGCGTCAGCGACGCCGGCTACAAAGCGAATGATTCGGCGGCCGATGTTAACGAGATTTGGGGCAAGGTCGTGGCGCAAATCAAAACGCGCCGTCCTTTTATCAAAAGCTGGATTGACGAAGCACGTCCGCTTGGTGCGAGCGGACGTAATTTCGAACTCGGCTTTCCCTGCGATCAACGAATGGTGATGGAACATTTATCCTCCCGCGCCAATCGCGAGTTTCTGGAAGCGTTGCTGAAGGAAATCAGCGGCCGGGAATGGGCGCTGAAGTTTTCGTTAAAAGAGAATTTGCCGGCGAAGGCGCCTGCCGCAAAGTCGAAGAACGCGCCAGCGATTGTGCGCGAAGCGCTGGAAATGTTTAAGGGCGAAATCAAGACTTAAGCCAGAAGCACGCCATGAATCTCAACAAGTTAATGAAACAGGCGCAGAAGATGCAGGAGAAGATGGCGCAGACGCAGTCGGAGCTGGCGGAAAAGACGGTGGAGGCACAGGCGGCCGGCGGAAAAATTACGGTCGTAGCTAACGGCGCCGGCGATGTGATTTCAATCAAGATCGCGAAGGAGATTGTCGATCCGGAGGATGTGGAATTTCTCGAAGACGCGCTACTGAGTGGAGTCAAGCAGGCGATCGAGCAGGGAAAAGCCATCGCCAGCTCGGAGATGTCGAAGATTACCGGCGGAATGGGAATGCCAGGATTAGGGCAGTAGGAACACGGACTTTCAGTCTTTGCGCCCAGCGGAGCT
>QHPM01000238.1 GCA_003219095.1 Verrucomicrobiota bacterium | reverse complement strand
GCAGATTGCACCAGTTTCGTCGGATCGAGCAGATGCGGCGCGCCGCGCGGGTGCACGTAAATGGTGGCACCGAGTTCCGCGAAACGCCAGGCCGCCCCGGCGTGGTCGAGATGAATGTGGCTCAAGAATACGTGCCGGACATCGTGCGGTTCGAAGCCGCACCGCTCGATTTCACGGGCGAGAGTTTCGAAAGTTGATTCGGGTCCGGTATCGAAGAGCGCGAGGCCCTCAGTCGTCTCCAGTGCGGTGGCCGCGATGATACCGGGTTTGCCCAGATGGCGAGTGTCGAGGATGTGAACCATCGAATTAATCGAGCGCGTCGGCCAGGAGCTCCGCCATGTGTCTCGGCTGCCGCTCGGAGAGTTCCGAAATCTGATGCCGACAACTCGTTCCTGAAGCAATCACTGTGATATTCGGGCCTTCCGCGCGAATTTTTTCCAACATCGGCGCCGCCACCTGAAGCGACAGTTCACGCTTCGCTTCCATCATCCCAAATGCGCCGGCCATTCCGCAGCAGCCGGTCTCGAGCACCTTCGCTTTACGCCCGGGAAGTCTGTCGGCCAGTCGAGCCATGAACGCTGGGTCCAAAATTGATTTTGCGTGACAATGCGCGTGGATGGCAACCGACTCCTCGCGCTTCTGAAATCGTATCTTCTCCGGTTCGCGTTCCAGAATGTCGTCGACAAATTTCTCGAAAAGAAAACTGCGTTGAGCGATTGATTCGGCGCCCGGAATTTTCAATTCGCGATAATCCTCCGCGAACATCGAGTAACATGATGGCTCGAGGAAAATGATTGGAGTGGGAGAGGCCCGAGCTGAACTGGCATTTTGGAGGGATGAGAGAAGGTTGATGTTGTGCTCGCCGAACTTCGCGGCGAGATCGAGATTCCCTTGACTGAATGCCGGCCGACCGCAGCATTTGCGTCCCTGAGCTAACGAGACGTGGACACCGAGCGCTTCCAGAACTTTCACCGCCGCGATCCCGATGTGCGGCTCATTGTAGCGCACAAAGGTATCGTCCCAGAGGATGACGTTGTTGTAGCCGCGGTCGTTGACCCCGGCGCCGGGATCATCGAGCCCGGCCACAGTTCGCTTCTCGAACCAGCGATCGAACCTTTCCCTCGCATATCTCGGCAACGATCGTTTGGCCGAAAGCCCAATCGTTTTGTCCATTAATGCACGCAACGGCGTAAATTTGAGCGCCGCGTTTGCCATTCGTGGAAACGCGCAGCCGATTTCGCCAAGAAGGTCGGGCCGGCTCAGAATTCGTTCACGTAAACCAAGCCCATGTTTTCGAATCGCGGCATAAAGCAATTCCGCCTTTAGCAATGCCAGATTGACGTTCGACGGGCACTCTGGCGTGCAACCTTTGCACGACAAACAATTGCTCAACGCCGCATCCAATTCTTCCGACTCCAGCGGGTCGTTGCCATTCTCGCGCCATTGCAAAATTTTCCGGATGACGTTGGCCCGTCCGCGCGTGGACATGATTTCTTCGCCGGTGGCGAGAAAGGTCGGGCACATTGTCGGCGCGTCCTTCCGACAACCACCGCAGCCATTGCATTGCTCAAGGTTGCCGATGAAGGATCGATCTTTGAAGGCGAAGGCGAGCCGGGGCGTGAATTGCAAATCGATGGGTCGGGCAAAATTTTCGCGCAAACTGGAATCAATTTGGAGACGGCGAGCGCCGAAAATCTTTCCCGGATTCATCCGGTCCCGCGGATCGAAAATGCGTTTGATCTCGCGCATCGCTCCGAGCAATTCGTCGCCCAGTTGTTCGCGCATGTATTCCGTGCGCGCGATCCCGACGCCGTGCTCGGCCGAGAGCGAACCTTTGAACTGTTTCACCAGCGCCAAGGTTTGGTCCGCGACCTGGTGAAACTTTTTCAAATCTTCGGCGCTATGAAGATCGAGCACCGGCCGAACATGCAGAAGCCCGCTGGCGGCATGGCCATAATAGGAAGCTTCGAGGCCGAGCGGCTGCATGATTGCTTCCAACCCGCGCACGTACGCTGGTAGTTGCGCCGGTCGCACCGCGGCGTCCTCGATGAACGCAACCGGTTTTCTCGAGCCGACGCAACCGGTCAACAACGACAACCCGGCTTTGCGCACCGACCAAACGAGATCCATCTCTCGCGCATTCGTTAGAATCTTTGAGCGCAACCCCAGCTGGCGCGCCTGTAAAATCGCGAGTCTCTCCGCCACGTTCTCGTCATAAAATTCAACAATTAGAACCGCGGCACACGGATTCGTGTCCAGCTCCATCAAATCGCGTGCTGCTTGAAAATGAAGTTGGCCCCTTGTCTGATCGAGCAACGGCCGATCAATATGCTCGATTGCGGCCGGCTTCAGATCGAGCAGCGCGACCGTGGCCTGCATCGCGTCATCGACGTTCGCAAAAAAAATCAGACCCAGGCCCTTCTCGCGTGGAAGTGGAGAAATTTTCAGCTCGGCCGAAAAAATCGCCGCTAACGTTCCCTCGCTGCCGGCGAGAATTTCATTCAAATTTTTTGGCGCGCGCAGGAAACGCGTGAGTCCATATCCCGGCCAGCGCTTGATTAAACCCGGCGGCCATCGCTCCGCCATTTCCGCGCTTAGTTCGCGTAAGAGGCTTTCAATTTGCGCGCGTTCCGCTTCCAGCGAGCCGTGTTGCGCACCGATTTTTTCGATTCGTCCATCAGCCAGGACAATTTCCGTGGCCAACACATGGTCGGCGGTTGTTCCGTAAAACGGTGCGCGCGCGCCGGAGGAATTATTCGCGATCATTCCGCCGATGGTTGCGCGCGAACTTGTTGCCACATCCGGCCCGAAACAAAAGCCGTGCGGTTTCAGAAAGGCGTTGAGTTGATCCAACACCACGCCGGCGTCCACGCGCACACTGCGTTTTTCCAGATCGAGCTCAGAAATTCCGCGATTGTGGCGCGAGAAATCGACGATCAACCCATCGCCGATTGCGTTACCAACCAGGCTGGTGCCGGCGCCGCGTGGCGTGACGGACAGCCCGGCATCGATTCCCGCGCAGATGGCGGCACTCGCGTCCCGGGCCGAACGCGGGAAAGCCGCTCCTGCGGGTTCGATCTGATAAATTGAAGCATCTGTCGCGAACAGAATGCGCGTCAAGCGATCCGCGCGCACGTCGCAACCGCTTTGTCGCAATTTATGCAGAGTCGCATTCGTCACGTGTCATTATCGCCTGTTCGATTGCACCCGTCATCCCGAGCGAAAGCCAAGGGATCCCGGTCGGTACCGTTAAGGTAACTTTACGGATGCCGATGCGTAATCTTCAAGTGACGCCACGGGATCCCTAGACTTCCGCTCGGGATGACAGTGATTTCGGCTTTGCAAACACGCTTTGTCTTTCAATAGTTGATGCGGTAAATTTTCCTCGAATGGACGCCACTACCCATCCGCATGAAACGCATCATCACGACGAACACGGACACGAACACCACGAATTAGGCTTTTGGCGGAAGTACGTTTTCTCCACCGATCACAAAGTCATCGGTATCCAGTACGGCATCAGCGGCCTGCTCTTTTTATTCTTCGGCTTTTGCCTGATGATGATGATGCGCTGGCAACTGGCTTATCCGGGCCAGGCGATGCCGGTAATCGGGAACGCGCTCAACCATTTCTTTGGAACCGGCTCGATGCCAGACGGCAAAATGAC
>QHPM01000112.1 GCA_003219095.1 Verrucomicrobiota bacterium | reverse complement strand
TGGCGCAGGCGAACCGCGCTTTTGCGCACTTCCGCTGGTAATTTTATGGCGACGGCGACGATGGAAAAAAAGCCAGCTTCGACGAATCCGAATTCACCGGAGCGCAAGTTCCTTCTCGAGCGGACGCGCAACATCGGTATTGCCGCGCACATCGATGCCGGCAAGACCACGATCACTGAGCGCGTCTTGTTTTATACCGGCATGATCCACAAGATGGGTGAGGTGCACGAAGGGACAACCGTGACCGACTGGATGGAGCAGGAGCGCGAGCGTGGGATCACAATTACTTCGGCGGCGACGACGTGTAGTTGGGCGCAACGTAAGGAAGAAGGCGTTTACAAAGCTTTCGAAGGGATCAAGCAGCGCATTAATATCATCGACACGCCCGGCCACGTTGATTTTACGGCGGAAGTCGAGCGTTCCCTTCGCGTGCTCGACGGTGCGATCGCAGTTTTTGACGGTGTCGCCGGCGTGCAGCCGCAATCCGAAACCGTCTGGCGGCAGGCGACGAAGTACAACGTGCCGCGGCTGGCCTTCATCAACAAGATGGATCGGGTCGGAGCCGATTTCGAGATGTCGGTGGCGAGCATTCACAAAAAACTCGGTGCCAATGCCTGGCCGGTTTTGCTCCCGCTTGGCCGGGAAGATCAACTCAAAGGCCAGCTCGATGTCATTAATAAGAAGGCGATCATTTATTCGGACAGTGACCAACTGGGATCGACCTACGAGGTGACAGATATTCCCGAGGAATATGCGAATCTTGTAAACAAGGCCTACGCGACCCTGCTCGAACAGGTTTCGAACATCGATGACGAGGTGGCCGAGGCCGTGATCCATGAGAAACCGGTCACGCCGGAATTGCTTAAGGCGGGCATTCGCCGCCAAACGATCGCCAACAAATTTGTGCCGGTCATTGGCGGCTCGGCCTTGAAGAACATCGGCGTGCAATACCTGGTCGATGCCGTCGTCGATTATCTGCCGAGCCCGCTCGAAATCCCGCCGGCGAAAGGCATGGAGCCCGACACGCACGAACCGATGGAAGCGGCGACCAATGACAACGGAAAATTCTGCTCGCTTGCGTTCAAACTGTGGAGCGATCCGTATGTCGGCAAACTCGTTTTCTTCCGCGTTTATTCCGGCACCCTGAGTAAAGGCGACACGGTCTATAATCCGCGGACGAACAAACGCGAACGCATTTCGCGATTGATCCAGATTCAGGCAGACAAACGCGAAGATATCGAAACGTGTTACTCGGGTGACATCGCCGCCATTGTCGGAATCAAGAACATCACCACCGGCGATACGCTGTGTGATGAGGACTATCCGATTTTGCTCGAGCCGCCGACGTTCCCGGATCCTGTTATTTCAATGGCGATTGAGCCAAAAACAAAATTGGATCAGGAAAAAATGGGGGTCGCGCTGCAACGACTCGCCGAGGTAGATCCCACTTTCCGCGTCTACACCCACGAAGACACGGGACAGACCATCATCGCCGGAATGGGCGAGCTGCATTTGGAAATTATTCGCGATCGTATGTTCCGTGAGTTCAAAGTGGACGCGAACGCGGGCAAACCGCAAATCGCGTATCGTGAGACAATCACCGGCGGCGCGCACGGTGTCGGGAAATTGATCAAGCAATCCGGCGGTCGCGGACAATACGGTCACGTGGAAGTCGACGTGCGTCCGGCTAGCCGAGGGACCGGTTTGGTGGTCGAGAATAAGATCGTCGGCGGCGTGATTCCGCGCGAATATATCCCCGCGGTCAAGAAAGGCATCGAAGAAGCGGTGCTAAATGGTGTGCTCGGCGGTTATCCGGTGATCGACGTAGAGGTCGATATCGTTTACGGCAGTTATCACGAAGTCGATTCCAACGAGCTCGCTTTCAAAATGGCCGCGATCTTTGCCATGAAAGATGGTTTCAAACAGGGCAAGCCGATTCTGCTCGAACCGATCATGAAAGTGGAAAACAGCACCCCGGAAGAGTATCAGGGCGATATCATCGGTGACTTGAATCGCCGGCGTGCGCGCATCGATAGCATTGAAGCGCGCGGCAATCTCACCATCGTGAACGCGGAAGTTCCGCTCGCGGAAATGTTCGGTTACGCGACTGCGATTCGGTCGCTTTCGAAGGGTCGCTCGAGTTACTCGATGGAACCGTCACATTTCGAGCAGGTGCCCCAGAATTTAGTGAGCGCGATTCTTGATCAAAAGGAGACGAAATGAGTGGCGGCCGACAAATTCGCAGTCGGAAGTTAGGCTTCCAGCCTGACTCGGCTCACGGGCATCTTGCCCGCGAATCGACAGGCAAGATGCCTGTCGTCCGAGACAGCCAGGATGGCTATCTTCCGAAAAAGGAGACGAAATGACGAACGGCCAGCGTATTCGCATTCGTTTGAAGGCATTCGATCATCGCATGCTTGATCAATCCGCGGTCGAGATCGTCGAGACTGCGAAACGCACGGGGGCGCGGGTGGCGGGACCGATTCCGCTGCCGACGTTGATTGAAAAGTTTACCGTCAATCGTTCGCCGCACGTGGACAAAAAATCGATGGATCAGTTTGAAATCCGCACCCACAAACGTCTGCTCGACATTATCGAGCCGACCGCGAAAACGGTGGATGAGCTGAAGAAATTAAATTTGCCTGCAGGCGTGGATATTACGATTAAGATTTAGGGAATGCTGACGGTTTTAAGAGATGAGCATCGGGTTACTTGGACAAAAAATTGGCATGACCAGCGTCTACGACGCCAATGGAAAGCTACGTCCGGTGACCGTAATCGCGGCTGGCGATAATGTTGTAGTTCGCCGGATAACGGCGGAACGCGACGGCTACTCTGCAGTGCAAGTGGGGTTCGGCGCGCAAAAAGAATCGCGGCTCAACAACTCCGAGCTCGGCGCGTTCAAGAAAGCCGGGGTCGAACCGAAAAGATTTTCCCGCGAATTCCGGGTGCAGACTGATCTGCCCGAGGGCGAAGTGAATTTGAGCGTCACGCAATTTCAGGCAGGCGATTTTGTCGATGTCATCGGCCGCTCGAAGGGCAAAGGCTTTCAAGGCGTGATGAAGAAGCACAACATGCATGGGCAGGGTGCGGCCCACGGTTCCAAGACACATCGGCGGAATGGTGCCATCGGTAATCGTTCTACGCCCGGCCGGATCTGGAAAAACATGGGCATGCCCGGGCATCTCGGGGACGAGCGGGTGACGGTGCAAAATTTGCAGGTGATGCAGGTGCGCGAATCGGAAAAAATAATTCTGGTTAGCGGCGCGGTGCCCGGATCAAACGGATCGTTTGTGGTAGTGCGTCCCGCGATCAAGAAGCCGGTCAAAAGATCATGAGCGCGAAAGTTTTAACTAAGGCAGCGGCGAAAGAAGCCAAGATCGCGCTGGTAGAGGGCGGACGCGGAACGCAGGCGGTGCATGATGTCGTCGTCGCGATGCGAGCGGCGCGGCGATCCGGCACTGCCAATACTAAAACGAAAGCGGACGTGAATTTGTCCGGGGCCAAACCGTGGCGGCAAAAAGGCACTGGGAGGGCGCGTGCGGGTTACAAATCATCCGTCATCTGGCGCGGTGGTGGCGTCGTCTTCGGACCGAAGCCGCGCGATTATTCCAAGAAAGTCTCGAAATCGGTGCGGCGACTCGCGTTCCAGAAGGCGCTGAGCGAACGGATCAATGCCGGTGACGTGCTGACGATCGGCGAGTTCGCGGTGAAAGAGGCAAAAACCAAAGCCTTTGTCCAATTGGTCAAGAAACAGACTGATGCGCGCCGGATCCTGATCGTGTCGGATCAATTTGATGAGAACACCTACAAATCGGCGCGCAACGTTAAGCCGGTGAAGCTGGCGATGGCGAGCGATGTGAACACAGAGCAATTGCTCGCCTTTGAGAAAATTTTAGTAACGGAGGGTGCTCTGGCGAAGTTAGCCGAAAGGACCTCTGCCGCCGGCAGGGCTAGAACATTACAAGAATGAACGAGCCATTCGACATTATTGAAACCGCGTCGCTGACGGAGAAATCGTCGCTTCTGAGCGAGAAGCAGAACAAGTATGTTTTTCGAGTGCGGCCGCGAGCTAACAAGATTCAGATCAAGCAGGCAATCGAGAAGCTCTTTCAAAAGAAAGTGGTGGATGTGAACACCTGCAACTATGCCGGCAAAAAGAAACGCGAACGCCGCGCCGATTTCGGTCGCAAATCGCATTGGAAGAAAGCGATCGTAACGCTGCAGGAAGGCGAGAAGATCGATTTGGTCTAACCTTTATGGCGCTTAAGTCCTTTCGCCCACTTACTCCGACGCTGCGATTCAAGTCGCTCCCGGCTTTCGACGAAGTCACAAAAGCGAGGCCGGCGAAGCGTTTGCTCGAGCCGAAGAAAAAGACCGGCGGTCGTAATCATTTCGGGCGGCTGACTTCGCGTCATATCGGCGGCGGTCACAAACAGCATTATCGCAAGGTTGATTTCAAACGGCGCAAACGCGGGGTGGAAGCGGAAGTGCTCGGAATCGAGTACGATCCGAACCGCTCGGCCCGGATTGCTCTTATTAAGTACAGCGACGGCGAACTAAGTTATATTCTCGCGCCGGACGGTCTGCGCGTGGGGGCGCGGGTCATATCCGGCAATGAGGCGGCGCCTGATTTGGGAAATGCACTTCCCTTATCAGCCATTCCGCTGGGCACCAACATTCACAATATCGAGCTGGCGCCAGGGCGCGGCGGCCAAATCGCACGCAGCGCCGGCCAACAGGCGACGCTGAACAACCGCGAAGGCGGTTACGGCCTGGTGAAATTGCCTTCCGGGGAAATCCGACGCATTCACGAGACCTGTTACGCGACAATTGGCCAGGTCGGCAACGTCGATCACATGAATGTGTCGAGCGGCAAGGCAGGCCGGACACGCTGGCGGGGACGACGCCCGCATGTGCGCGGCATGGCGATGAACCCGATCGATCATCCAATGGGCGGCGGGCAGGGGAAATCCAAAGGTGGCGGCGGCCGGCATCACCCGGTGAGCCCGTGGGGACAACTGGCGAAAGGATTTAAAACGCGGACGAAACACAAACCGAGCGACCGATTCATTTTGGAAAGGAGACGGGGAAAAAAGAAGGTGTGATGTAGCCACGGCGCTCCGTCGCCGTGCCACGTTGCGCCCCGACAGAGCGGGGCGGCTACAAATTTGACTTTTATGGCTAGATCATTGAAGAAAGGACCCTTCGTCGAATCGCATCTTCTGGAGAAGATCGATAAGATGAACAATTCGGGTGCGAAGAAACCAATTAAGACCTGGTCGCGGCGCTCGATGGTGACGCCGGATTTTGTCGGCCACACGTTTCTGGTTCACAACGGAAAGATTTTTCAATCTGTTTTCGTGACCGAAAACATGGTTGGTCACAAGCTTGGCGAATTTTCGCCTACGCGTGTGTTTAAGAAGCACGGTTCGCACACGGCGAAAGTGACGAAGTAATGGGAATAGCAGATTGAAGATTGCGGATTGCAGATTGAATTGGGCGTGGCGAAGCCGCCACGTTTTCAAATCTGGAATCTTCAATCTGAAATCAGCTGTGATTTTTGTGGGCTGCGTAACGCTGGTTCGAGGGCTGGCGGCAGAGGGAAATAGTTCTTTGTCAGATTCTAAAAATGAAAGCGTGCCGGTGACGACGGCGGCATTGTTGGCGCAGAAAGAAGAATTGCGCCGGCAGTTGTCCTTGAGCCAGGAAACGGTGAAAACGTTGACGAATAGTCTGGCCGAATCCAATGCCGAGGCGGAATTGTTTCGGCGGAAATTTGCCGACCTGCAATTGCGGATGGAGGCGCTCGGACTGGCTTCGGCAAGCAAAGACCGCGCGAAACTCGAGCAACGGTTGTTGACGGCGGTGAGCGACTTGCAACTGGCGCAGAAAGAGCGCGACCAATATCGCGACCAAATGATGCAGTTATCAGAAACGATGCTGCGTTATTTGAAAACCGCGGAAGGCGGCGACGCCCAGGCGCGAATGGATGTGGAGGCGCAATTGCGCGGAATGAACGCGCTCGTGGAAAAGTCAACCAAGGCGCAGCCGCAGAATGGATCGCTTCTCGATGGCAGCGTCATCAGTGTGAAGGAAGAATGGTCGTTTGTGGTCGGTAATTTTGGCGCCCGTGAAGGTGTGAAAATCGGAATGCCGCTACGCGTGAAACGCGGCGATGACGTGGTTGCGAGGTTACGGGTGGTGGATGTGCGCGAGCGGATTTGCGGCGCGATCATTCAGGAATCTGGAAAGGAAAAAATTAAAGTTGGGGATCGACTTGAAGTCGATGCCCGCTCGGATGTGAGTGCAAGGTGATCGGGAGAGTTAAAAGCGTTAAAAGAGTTACAAGGTTACAACGGAGAGAGAAATCACGGTTGTAACGATGTAACCCTTTTAACCTTTTTAACGAACTTCATGGAAGTTAGAGCGACATACAAGTACGCGAAGATTTCGCCGTTCAAGGCGCGTGAAATCACGCGTGAGATCCAGGGCCTGCCGGTTTCGGCAGCGCTCGATGTTGTCGCGTACAGCCCGAAAAAAGCGGCCGTGCTAATCAATAAAACATTGAAGAGCGCGGTCGCGAACGCCGAGAACAACGCAAATCTGAAAGTAGACGGCTTAGTGGTGAAGGAAGCGATCGTTGGTGAAGGGCCAACGATGAAGCGGATGATAGCGCGAGCACGCGGAAGCGGCAGCCGGATTTTGAAACGGAGCAGCCACATTCGGATTGTGCTGACGGACGAAATTAAGATTGAAACGCGCGAGACGCGAAAGGCCGCGCAAAAAGCGGCGAAGAAAAAAACCGGCGAGGCGAAAGCGGAGGGAGGGCCCGAAAAAGCGGGAAGGCCTGCGAAACACGCGAAGAAGAAAGCGAAAAAATAATCATGTACGGTCAGTCTGAGCGAAGCGAAGCGGAGTCAAAGAACCCCGGGGAAGTTACCTTAAAGGTTTCACATCGGGATCCCTCGACTGCGCTCGGGATGACGAGATAAATTTTATGGGACAGAAAGTTAATCCGATTGGATTTCGATTGGGCGTAAACCGCGACTGGCGGTCGCGCTGGTATGCATCCCCGCAGGAGATGCCGGAGTTTTTACACAGCGACCTCGAGATTCGCGATTACGTGAAGAAGAAACTCCTGTTCGCGGCGGTTTCGAAAATCGTGATCGAACGGGCGTGGAATTCAATTCGCGTCACCATTTTCACGGCGCGTCCCGGCATTGTCATCGGACGCAAGGGCGCCGAAATCGAAAAGATGACTGAGGAAATTTCAAAGATGGCGCAGGGCAAACAGATCAAGATCGATATTCAGGAAATTAAAACGCCGGAGTTGGATGCGCAGTTAGTCGCGGAAAATGTGGCGTTACAGATCGAACGTCGCATCGCGTATCGGCGGGCGATGAAAAAAGCGGTGCAGGTGGCGATGGATTTCGGCGCGCTCGGAATTCGTTTGCGAAGCTCGGGGCGATTGAACGGGGCGGAGATTTCGCGTTCGGAATGGTATCGTGAAGGCAAGGTTCCGCTGCATACTTTGCGCACCGGGATCGACTACGGATTTGCTGAAGCCAACACCGTTTACGGGAAGATCGGGGTAAAATGTTGGATTTGTAAGAAGGAAGAGGCGCCTGCCGAAACGCAGGCGCAAGCGTCTCCGCCGCCACCGCCCCCGCAGGCGCAACCGACTCAAGTCTAGGGAGATAAATTATGCCACTGATGCCCAAACGCGTGAAGTATCGCAAATCCCAGCGGGGGAGCCGCAAGGGAACAGCTTCGCGCAATTTGCGAATCGATTTCGGCGAGTTCGGGCTGCAGACGCTCGAGCGCGCTTGGATCACAAACACGCAGATCGAAGCCGCGCGTGTAGCCCTGACGCGCAACATGAAACGTAAAGGCAAACTTTGGATCCGGATTTTTCCTGACAAATCGGTCACGGCGCGTCCGCCGGAAACACGCATGGGCAAAGGAAAGGGTCAGCCGGAGTATTGGGTGGCAACAGTGCGGCCGGGCAACATTTTGTTTGAGCTCGATGGCGTGCCGGAATCGGTCGCGCGCGAGTCGTTGCGGTTGGCCGCGGACAAGCTTCCGGTGCGAACGAAATTTTTGAGTCGCCACCATGTCGCGGTCTGATGAAAAATGAACGAGTCCTGTCATTCTGAGCGTCGTGGAGCGAAGCGGAACACAGTCGAAGGATCCCATGGTGAAATCTTAACGGGGATGCCACGAGATCCCTCGACTTCGCTCGGGATGACCAAGGATTAAGAAATGAAGATCAAAGAAATCATTGAGATGAGCACGGACGAGCTTCTGACCAAGAAGCGCGACTTGCGGCAGGAGAGTTTGCATCTGCGGTTACAGCAACAGAGCGGACAGCTCGAGCAACCAAGCCGATTGCGGTTGCTCCGGCGCGATGTGGCCAGGATCGAGACAGTGCTTTCCAAACGGACGAAGGAGACAAAATAGTTTTATGGCTGAACAACCATCAACCTCGGTGCCACCGCCGCTGCCGACAGCCGTCCCATCGTCTGCTGCGGCTGCGCCACAATCTGAGCGCGGTTCGCGTAAGACGCGGGTGGGGGAAGTGATCTCGAGCGGGATGAACAAGACGATCGTTGTCCGCACCGTCACCCGCGTGCCGCACCCGAAATTCGGCAAGATCGTAAAACAGCAGAAGAAATTTTACGCGCACGACGAAGAGAACAAGGCGAAGAACGGGGACACTGTCCGCATCATGGAAACGCGGCCGCTAAGCAAATTAAAACGGTGGCGTTTGGTCGAAATCGTCGGGAAATAAATTTTATGGTGCAGATTCGTTCCAGACTTGATGTGGCCGACAATACCGGTGCGCGCATGGCGACGATGATCGGCGTGATCGGGAAGGCCACGCTTTACGCGCGGATCGGGGACGTGATCACTGCGAACGTAAAAGAAGCGAGCGCGACCGGCACAGTGAAAAAAGGCGAAGTCGTGCGCGCTGTCATTGTCCGCACGAAACAGCCGGTAAAACGCGATGACGGCTCACTCCTGCGTTTCGATAACAACGCGATTGTGATAATCGACAAGGATTTGAATCCGCGCGGGACGCGCATTTTTGGACCGGTGGCGCGCGAGCTAAGGGAGAAAAATTTCATGAAGATCGTATCGCTGGCGCCGGAGGTGTTATGAGGAATGATGAAGCACTAATGACGAATGACGAAGGAATGACGAAGCACGGAATCCGAAAAGACTTCGCGGTAACGATTCGACATTTATTCATTTGTCATTCCTTGGAGCTTCGTCATTCGTCATTCGTCATTTTCACCCCATGAACCGGATCAAGTTTCACGTAAAGAAGGGCGACAACGTCGAAGTGGTTTCTGGCAACTTTCGCGGTTCAAGCGGGAGAATTCTGCAGGTTTTGCCGAAGAAGGAGCGGGTGTTGATCGAAGGGGTGCGTATTATTAAAAAGCACCTGCGGAAGTCACAGGATAACCCGAGCGGCAAAATCGCGGAACGCGAAGGACCGATTCACATTTCCAATGTGCGTCTAATCGAAAAAGGGGAGAAGACACGGAAAGGCGCGAAAAAAGAAGCCAAGGCGAAGCCGGAGAAAGCGAAGAGTTAGAGATTCCTCGACTTCGCATGGAATGACAATTGAGTAGATGGAAAACGAATTTTACAAACATTACAAAGAGCGAGTGATGCCGGCTCTGCAGCAGCAGCACGGTTACAAGAACGTTCACCAGGTCCCAAAGGTGGAGAAGGTGGTGCTCAATACCTCGGTGGGGTCGCAATCGGACGTGAAGCAGGCGCTGGACGATGCCAAGACCGAGCTGGCGTTAATTACCGGTCAGCGTGCGGCCGAGACTCGGGCCAAGAAAAGCATCTCGAATTTCAAATTGCGCAAAGACCAGGCCATTGGCGCCAAGGTGACGTTGCGCGGTGAACGGATGTACGAATTTCTCGAGCGCCTGATTAAAGCGGCGCTACCCCGTATTCGTGATTTTCGTGGAGTTTCGCCGCGCGGATTCGATGGTCACGGAAACTACACCCTCGGCGTTTCCGACCAGTCGATTTTCCCCGAGATCGAGCTCGATAAAATCAAGCGCAACATCGGATTTGATGTTACTATCGTGACCACCGCTCGCACGAACGCGGAAGCCAAATCGCTGCTCAGCGAAATGGGGATGCCGTTCAGCGACCGCGCGAAAAAGCCGGCCGCGCAAGCAGCGTAATTGTTAAATGAGTACCGTAACCGATCCGATTGCAGATTTGCTGGCGCGCGTGCGCAATGGAGCGCAGGCGCAGAAGCCGGAATTGTTTTTGCCGTACTCGAAAATCAAGGCGGACGTCGTGCGAATTTTGAAGGAGGAAGGCTACATCGCAGATTACGAACTGGATCGAACGGCGGCGCATCCGCGGATCAAGATTACCAATAAGCTGGTAAATCGAGCGAGCGCGATCACCGGATTGAAACGGGTGAGCCGGCCTGGTCTGCGGCGTTATGTCGGCGCGCAGGAGATTCCGCGTGTGCTCGCTGGAATGGGCGTTGCGATCCTCTCGACCCCGCGTGGTGTCTTGTCCGGGCGGGAAGCGAAAAGACAAAACGTCGGCGGGGAGTTGCTGGCCTACGTCTGGTAAAATTTTATGTCGCGAATTGGAAACAAATCAATTGCGCTGCCGGACAAGGTGAAAGTGAACGTCGGCGACGATGGGGCGGTGGCGGTGGAAGGCCCGAAAGGTAAACTGAATTGGAAATTGCCGCGCGATATTTCGGCCAAGGTCGAGAACAATCATGTCTCGCTGGCACGGGCGGCAGAGACGCGGAGCGTGAAAGCGTTGCACGGGCTTTCGCGCGCGCTCCTCAACAACATGGTGCGGGGAGTAAGCGACGGGTTTAGCAAGGATTTGGAAATCGAAGGCGTTGGATTCAAAGCGGCGGTGCAAGGCCAGAAGCTGAACCTCTCGCTCGGATTTTCGCACCCGATTTTGTTTCCGATTCCGAAAGAGATTAAAATTGTGGTGACCGAGAACACCAAGCTAACGATTAGTGGGATCGATAAGAAACTGGTTGGTCAGGTCGCTGCCGATATTCGCAGATATTATCCGCCCGAGCCTTACAAGGGAAAAGGAGTGCGCTATGCGGGCGAGCAGATTCGGCGCAAGGAAGGCAAGACGGTGCAGTAAAATGGCGACGAATCGAAAGGCAACGCGACAGCGCATTCATGCGCGTATCCGGAAAAAAGTGAGCGGGACCGCGGAGCGGCCACGTCTCGCCGTCCATTTTTCCGCGCGCCATGTTTACGCGCAGGTGATTGATGACGATGCCGGCAAAACGCTGGCCGCGGTTTCGACCTTGCAGAAAGATTTGGCCGGGAAAAAAACGGCGGCGAATCGCGAGTCGGCGGAACGTGTCGGCAAGGCGATCGCGGAGAAGTTGCTGGCAAAAAAAGTGGAAAACGTGGTGTTTGATCGCGGTGGCTACATCTTCCATGGCAAGGTGAAAGCGTTGGCCGATGCCGCGCGCGAAGGCGGATTAAAATTTTAAAATGGCATCACCGAATCCAGGCAGACGACCCGATCGCAGTACCGACAAAACCCCGGCGGCAAGAGGCGATACCACCGAGAAAGTGGTTTTCATCAATCGTTGCGCGAAGGTGGTAAAAGGCGGACGCCGTTTCAGCTTCAGTGCCTTGATCGTGGCGGGCGATCACGACGGAAAAGTGGGTGTCGGCTTTGGCAAAGCCAACGAAGTGGCAGAAGCGATCCGCAAGGCTTCGGAGGCGGCGCGCAAGTCGATGGAAAAAGTTTCGCTGCACGAGAACACGATTCCCCATGAAACTATCGGGGAATTTGGTGGTGGCAGGGTGTTGTTGCGGCCGGCGTCGCCGGGAACGGGCGTGATCGCGGGCGGCGGTGTGCGCGCCGTGGTCGAGGCGGCGGGGATTCGTGATGTCCTGGCGAAATCGCTCGGCTCGAGCAATCACGCCAACGTGGTCAAAGCCACCATCGAAGCGTTGCGAAATTTGCGGCGGCGGGATGAAATTTTGAAAGTGCGCGGAATTCGCCCACGCGTGAATGCACCGGGGGATGGAGGGCAGGCCTCATGAAATCCGAGGCCAAGAAAGAAAAAGCGACTGGATTGCGTCTGCATAATTTGCGGCCGCGTCCGGGAGCACGGCATCGGGTGAAGCGCCTCGGCTGCGGCGAGAGTTCCGGGCACGGCAAAACCAGTGGCAAGGGTCACAAGGGTCAAAAGGCGCGCTCGGGCGGGAGCCTTCGTCTTGGATTCGAAGGCGGGCAGATGCCATTGATCCGGCGATTGCCCAAACGCGGATTCAACAACGCGGCTTTCCACAAACGTTACGCCATCGTGAATTTGTCCGAGCTGGCCGATTTCAAAGGCGGGTCGGTTGTGAACGAGGAATCCTTGCGCGCGGCTAAATTGGTCCGCGGAAATTTTCATGGAATTAAAATTCTCGGCAATGGCGAACTAAAGCATGGGTTGACGATTCAGGCGGAAAAAGTGAGCGCGTCGGCCCGCGACAAAATCGAGAAAGCGGGTGGGACCATCGCAGCACCGGAAGCGAAAGCGCCGGGCAATGGTGCAACTGAGGCGCTGGCGAAGAAGCCGAAGGGCGAAGCAAAATCTCCTGTTTCTCGGAAGGCGAAGCCGAAGAAAACAAAAGTCGGCGAGAAGTAGCTGAGGCGGTTAGGAAATGATCTCGGCGTTCCTGAACAGTGTAAAAATTCCGGAGCTGCGGCGCCGGATTCTTTTTACGCTCGCGATCATTGTCATCGTGCGGCTGGGCGCCGCCATCACCACGCCGGGGGTGAACCAGGCAGTGTTACAGGAGTGGTTTCGCAGTACTGCGGATAAGGCTGGCGGAGTCGCCGCACTCTTTAATCTCTTCAGTGGAGGCGCGCTGGAGAATTGCGCGATTTTTTCGCTCGGCATCATGCCTTACATCAGCGCGTCGATCATGCTCCAATTACTCACCGCGGTGATTCCGCAACTGGGTCGATTGGCACGGGAAGACGGCGGTCGACAGAAAATCATGCAATACACGCGCTACGCCACCGTCGGGCTTTGTGTTTTTCAGGGGTATTTACTGGCCATTTCCTTCCAACATCCGGAAGCGTATCACACCGTTTTGGGTGGAATTCCCGACACGATTCGAAGGTTGGGAATACCGCTGGTGGATGATCAGGGTTGGACCTTCCGAATTGTGACGGTCATTTCGCTTACCACCGGCACCCTTTTTCTGATGTGGCTGGGGGATCAAATCACCGAACGCGGAATCGGCAACGGTATTTCCTTGATAATTACGGTCGGGATTGTGGCCCGCTTGCCGGCGGCGCTGGCGCAGGCGTGGAAGACATTTGTGCCGACGGGGGCGGGGACTGGTGAGAGCCAGGTTAATCCAGCGATTCTCGTCTTGATGGTGCTTTTCCTGTTTCTGGTAATCGCAGCGGTCATCGCTATTACGCAAGGAGTTCGGAAAATTTCGGTGCAATATGCCAAGCGCGTAGTCGGTCGAAAAATGTACGGCGGACAATCGACCTATATGCCGTTGAAAGTGAATTACGCGGGCGTGATGCCAATCATTTTTGCCTGGGCCTTGCTCCTGTTTCCCACCACCATCGTCGGCTTTTTGTTCCCGACCAGTCGCCTGGCGAAACAGATCACCGAGGCGATGTCTTCGGGCTGGCCGCATTATGTATTGATCGCGGCGATGATTTTCTTCTTCAGTTATTTTTGGGTGGCGACACAATTTCAGCCGTCACAGATCGCCGATGATTTAAAGAAACATGGCGGCTATATTCCGGGCGTGCGCCCGGGCAAACCGACAGCGGATTTCCTCGACCACACAATGACCCGACTTACCTTTGCTGGCGCGGTTTTTCTGACCCTGGTCGCGGTGCTGCCCAGTCTGCTGAGCCAGGGACTTCACGTTCCGCAGATTACAGCGCAATTTTTTGGCGGAACGAGCTTGCTCATTATAGTGGGTGTAATGCTTGATACGATGCGGCAGGTGGAAACGCATCTCATTCAACGGCACTACGACGGATTTTTGCGAAAAGGGCGGATTCGCGGGCGAGCTTTCGATTCACGCGCGGCTTACAACCGTGGCGAGGCAGCGGCGCAGGGCACATTGATGTGGCTTTACGTCGCGATCGCTGTTCTCGTCATCAGTGGGGTCGCGATTTTCCTTTACGGCCGCTGAGTGAAGAAACGGCTTGTTTTGCTCGGCGCACCCGGTTCTGGGAAAGGTACCCAGGCTGAACTGATCACGCGGCAGTTCGGCATTCCGGTCACTTCGCCAGGTGCGATCTTGCGGCGAGAGAAAGAT